>DATNOY010000926.1:0-2179 GCA_036703495.1 Coleofasciculaceae cyanobacterium | reverse complement strand
TTTCATCCACCAGCCCAATGCTGCCTAAATGCAGCCAAAAAGCGACTCCTGTCACCAGGGCAATCCAGATAATTGCAAAAGTCCAGGCTAACTTGGGCTGTTTCTCCCACCTATCTACCAGAGATTGAATCCAACGGTTTTCCAATGTCATGTAGTCTTTATCAAATCTCAGTCCAGTGTTAACTGAGGGCGATCGCGTTCAGACCCTACTTTACCTGGAAATTTGTCTAGAAAGAGTAGCGGACAAAATCCCTTAACTGCCTTTTGATGACAACTATTTTGACGACAACTATAAGCATCGCAACTATGAGGATTGCCGCTATAGCAATTCCAAAGGATTGGTGAGCAGGGGGTGGCGGGGGCAGTGCCCTTCCTTGGGGACAAAGTCCCCAAACCTCTTGTGGGTTGTCTCAGGACTGACTTAGGACTGATATATGACTGATATATAAAGCCTACGGCTGTAAATTCAACTGCCACTCTTGCGTTGGTTTGTTCCACGTTGGCATTGAAGTTTGTCCGACCACGTAAGGACCCCAGTAACGTCGGGAGCCGTCTTGGGCAAAGGCCACCAAAACATCTCCCGCCTGAATTTGCAGCGTGCCATCGGGCAGCGAGAGCCGTAGCCCTTTTAGTTCCCCTTCTTTGGGAGCAAAATCCCAATGCACTGGCTGCAGATAGGCAGATGAACTATTAGACTTTGAAGCTGCATCAGTGGCTAAAGTTCCGGGCTGCTTGGGCAGCAAAGCCACCCGTACCGGATAATCGGTTTGGTTGCTCACCCGCAAGCTACCCTGGATCGCGTTAGGAGCAGCGCTGGCGGGAGCAGGACTGGCGGGGGTAGCTGGGCTAGCTGGGCTGGTAGGGCGGGGCGCAGGAGTTTCTAGAGGGGATGCTACAGCAGGCGTTGGCACACTAGACGATTCGGCCACGGGCGATCGCTCGGGTTCAGGGAGTGGGCGTTGGGGCAACCCCGGTTCTGTCCAGATCTGTACTTCAAAATGAGATAGCAGTGAGGCTGCTAAGCCAATTCCCAGCACTGCAATAATTGCTGGATAAATTTTCAGCTTTTGCTCATCCGTCAATTTGCCTGCCCCTTTCATGCCTGCCCCTTTCATGCCTATTCCCTATTTGATGACTCCTATCTCTACTCTAGTCAGTTGGGTTCGTCTTGCGAAAAATCAAGAATTAAGTTTTTCTAGGCTTAATCTGGGGATCATCAAATCAGCACCAACGTGCTACTCTGCCTTTCAGTTGAGTCTTAGATAGACGATGCAGAACACTCGCCTCAATACCTTGGTCGATGGCTTATTAGGGCAGTTTAGCCGCTGGCTCCGCAACCCCTGGCGGCGGCTCTCGCTGCTGCTGATTAGCCTGCTGGGGGGGAACTTCCTGGCAACCACGATTGCGACCATCTCCGGGCAGAAAGCCGATTTGGATGTCATAGTTTCGGCTTTGCTGGTGGTTTTAACAGAAGGCATCAGTTGGCTGGTGTACCGAAGTCAGCCACGAAGCCGAGAAAATGCGGCAGGTGAAAATCCTATTTTTTTAGAGTTGCTCAATGCGGCCAAACTAGGGCTAACCTACGGGTTATTTGTGGAAGCCTTTAAGCTAGGCAGCTAAAGGAGAGTTAACTGAATGTCCGCAGAAGCCGCATCTGCATCCGATGCGTCCTTGCTCCAGCTTTTGTCAGATCTGGCAGCCGGGCGATCGCTGTTTGCTGGTGAGCGAGCGCAGTTGCTCCGCCTGACGGCAGCAGCTCCAGGTTGGGAAATCTCGTCCTATAGGCTAGAAGCTAGATTAGAAGCGCGATCCCAGCAATTTCAAGCAATTTATCCCTCGCTGCAGCACTTCTGTATGCAGACTCTAGGCTGGACAACCTGTCCAGTAGAACTGCTGTGGCAACTCTGGCTGCCTTTAGCCATGCAGCTGCAAACCTGGCAGCACGCTCTGCATCGCCCGCTAATTCAAGGAATTTTGGGCGGGCAAGGCACCGGAAAAACTACCCTGGCTGCCATCCTGACTCATATCCTCAACTTTTGGGGATTGCAAGTCTGCCAACTCTCGATTGACGACTTGTACAAACCCTACAGCGATCGCCTGCTGCTTCAGCAAGCTGATCCCCGCTTTCGCTGGCGCGGCCCACCTGGCACGCATGATGTGGGGTTAGGGCGATCGGTTT
>DATNOY010000925.1:0-3230 GCA_036703495.1 Coleofasciculaceae cyanobacterium | reverse complement strand
CTTCAGTATCAAACAGGTAAGAGGCCAGGGCTTTGGCTAGCTCCGTCTTCCCTACCCCAGTCGGCCCCAAGAAGATGAAGCTAGCGATCGGTCGATTCGGATCCGCCAGTCCAGCCCGCGATCGCTGAATCGCATCCGCCACGGCCGTCACAGCTTCATCTTGACCCACCACCCGCTGATGCAGCTCATCTTCCAGGTGCAGCAGTTTCTGCATCTCCGATTCCACCAGTTTGTTAATCGGAATCCCCGTCCACTTGGAAATGATTTCGGCAATGTCAGACTCGGTCACTTCTTCGCGCAGCAGCGTCTTGCCCGAAGTTTGGGTTTGAGCCAGTCTGGCTTCTGTGGCTTCCAGTTCCCGCTGCAGGTCGGTAAGCTTGCCGTAGCGCAGTTCAGCCGCCCGGTTAAGGTCATACTCCCGCTCTGCCTGCGGAATTTCGACATTCACGATCTGGTCAATCTGCTCTTTCAGCGCCTTCCGCTGATCCAGCACTTCTTTTTCTGCCTGCCACTGCGCCTTCAGGGCATTGCCCACTTCCGTCAGGTCGGCAATTTCGCGATCGAGTCGTTCCAGCCGTTCCCTAGAAGCCGGATCAACTTCCTTTTGCAAAGAGAGGCTTTCCATGCGCAATTGCAGCACTTTGCGCTCCACTTCATCCAGCTCTTCTGGCTTCGAGGTGGTTTCCATTTTCAGCTTAGCGGCCGCCTCATCCACCAAATCAATGGCTTTGTCGGGGAGGAAGCGATCGCTAATATAGCGATTGGACAGCAGCGCTGCCGCTACCAGCGCATTGTCAGAAATTTTGACGTTGTGATGGGTTTCGTAACGATCCTTCAGCCCGCGCAAAATCGAAATCGTGTCTTCTGGGCTAGGCTGATCCACATAAACCTGCTGGAAGCGTCGCTCTAACGCCGCATCTTTCTCAATATATTTGCGATATTCATCCAGCGTCGTCGCCCCAATACAGCGCAATTCTCCTCGCGCCAGCATGGGCTTCAGCAAGTTACCTGCATCCATGGAGCCTTGAGTTGCGCCAGCCCCTACCACCGTATGGATTTCATCAATGAACAGGATAATCAAGCCATTGGATTCGGTGACTTCCTTGAGAACCGCCTTCAAGCGTTCTTCAAATTCGCCGCGATACTTCGCTCCGGCAATCAATGCTCCCATATCCAGGGCAATCAGCTTGCGATCTTTCAACGATTCCGGCACATCGCCATTGACAATCCGCTGGGCCAAACCTTCAGCGATCGCCGTTTTACCGACGCCCGGTTCACCAATCAGCACCGGATTGTTTTTGGTACGGCGAGACAAAATTTGAATCGTGCGGCGAATCTCATCATCTCGTCCAATCACCGGATCCAGCTTGCCCTGACGGGCCGCCTCGGTCAGATCACGCCCATACTTTTCTAATGCTTCGTACTTGCCTTCTGGGTTTTGGTCGGTCACTTTTTGGTTGCCTCGAATCTGCTCCACGGCAGTGCGGAGCTTTTTATCATCTAGTTTAAGTTCTTGAAATAATCCTTTACCGAAGCGATCGTCCTTCGGGTAGGCTAGCAGCAGATGTTCAATAGAGATGTAGTCATCTCCTAACTCTTTGCGGAACTGCTCAGCTCGATCGGTCAAGGTATCCAGCGATCGACCCAGGTAAACAGAATTACCAGAACCCGATATTTTAGGTTGACGACGGATATAGTCTTCAGTGTAGTCGCGCACACGCTGGACATTGACACCCAGCTTGCTGAAAATGCTCGCGGCCAATCCTTCCTGCTCTAGCAACGCCAACATCAAATGCTCGGATTCCAACTGCTGATGCTGAGCCTGCTTGGCAATTTCGGGAGTGCGGGCGATCGCTTCCCAGGCTTTCTCGGTAAATTGATTGGGGTTTGTCGGTTGCATAAGGGTTCAGTCTTGAGAATCTAAAAGTTTCGAGTTTTGAGTTTTGAGTTTTAACCTAAAGCAACTGAGAACTGAAAAACCCAAAACTCTATTCGCCTTGCTCTTATTGTATGGACTGCAAGCCAACTCGCAGGATCGGGTTGCACGCCTGAGGCAGTCGGATTCTCCACCCTCGAGGAACTTCACATCAGTGTCCGGCTGCGAATACCTCTGCTGCCGTTAGGTTTAGTTCTGTGAATGTAGAGGAAATCAGGCGATCGCTCCCTCCCAAAACGCCCACTTCGGCATAAACCCCAGCTTGCAGTCTCAGCACGGTCACCGTCTGCGCTTCCGGATCAACGATCCAGTATTCTGGGATGCCTAAATCTTGGTATTGCGATCGCTTGGACACATAATCTCGATCGCGCTGCAATTCGCCAGGGCTGACAACTTCAACCACCAGCAGCGGAGGAGCCATGCTTAGCCGAATCGTGTTGCGTCGTCGCAGTTGTTCAATGTGTTCTGCTCGCAGAATCGTCAGGTCAGGATAGCGGTTGCGGGGTTCTCCTCTCACTTCTAGTTCTAAGCCATGTCCTCGGACGCGATCGGTGCCCAGCAACAGAGCAAAGATTAGAAACAGCCGGTTGGCAATCTGGACGTTTTCTCCTGACTCTGGTGGCACTTCAATTAACTCTCCATTAAATAGTTCATACAGCTTGTCACTGCCGTCATCAAAGGACAGGTACTCGTCGAAGCTGAGGAAGCGGAGCTTGGTTTGCGTCATGGCGTTTACCTAACAGGCTGAGAGGTGAGGAGCGATCGCGTTTCAGGAATTCTCGTCTTGGGTCTATTGTATTGACTCCAGTTGTCTCGGCTACAGTGAACATTGCACGCTTTACCCTGACAACAGCAGGATGCTCCAGGCTTCGCGATCGAGGGTAGAGCGATCGCCCTCAATACCTAAAGATTGACAGTTGAACTTAAGATCATGGCGCAGCATGCTCAAAGCATTAGAGCTGAAAAGTGGACAACCGCCCGCCATGCTCAGAGATAGGTAGATGAATCTTGAAAAATAACAAGGGATGTTCAAAGCATCGTGGCTGGATGATCAGCAATCGCACCTGGTATTGGGACATTAACGGCTGAAGTTTGATCAATCGTGTGTGTTGAGTCTGAGCATGATGGCTAAAGGTGGGACAATCGGCTGTAATGTTCGGAAAATGGATGACAGCGCTATATAGGTGGTTAGAATTGCAGCAGAGGTAAAGCAGCAAGACAGCATGGCAAAGGTGGCGTTATTAGTGGGCGTGGGCGAGTATGCAGGCGGGTTGGCTGCCCTGCCCGGAACCCT
>DATNOY010000924.1:0-2715 GCA_036703495.1 Coleofasciculaceae cyanobacterium | reverse complement strand
ATGGCTAATTTGTCACGAAAGACAGGTTCATCCCAGGCGCTAGGAGTGTGGCGTTCAATGCGAATCGCATGATCAGCATGGGCAACTACTTCTGCAAAGAACTTGCCTCGAAATCCACCTTCTTCGCCTAGCATAATAGTTGGCAAGTTGAAGATTTGAGACAGCCGGGCAAATGCTTCTGCATTCTTCCGCAGCAGATCATGATTAATCGTTTTCAACCCTGGTAAAAATCCATCTAAAAAGTCTACCAAAACAACGACGCAGTTATCGCGGGTTAACTTCTCGCGGTAATTCATGGTTAACTCCTCTATCGTTAATTGAGAAATTTAGAAAGCTATGCGATCGCGCCAATCACTTCAAGGTTGATACTTCCCAAATATTCGCGGTAGCCGCAAATTTGCTCTCCGCGCACTTCAAATACGCCCACAATTCGATTGCGGTAAGGTATATCCATCAATGTTCCTTCGTCCTCTCACTCAATCACAACAGTGCTGCTGTGAACCAAAATCAAGGAAGGCTCTAGAAATACGAGCCGTGGTTTTACTTTGGCGATCGCTTCATAGCACTGAGCAGCGCGATCGCGTCCGACATTTCGACCTCGGAATTCTCCCAGAGGCATATAGAAAACATAGTCCTCGGTCAACATATCCAGATAGCTTTGAAAGTTACCGTTTCGATGTCCTTCTGCGAGATATTGCCATGCCCGCAGCGCAGTTGAACGAATAGGATGATTGACCAGGGGTTCGGCAACCAGAGATTGAGATGAATTCATAGACAATGCGTTGCTAATTCACGTTACAAAATGCCACCATTAACTTGAAGCACCTGTCCATTCACCCAGCGAGCTGCATCGGAGGCTAAAAAGGCAACGACATCGGCAATGTCTGGGGGTTCTCCTAACCGACCCAGGGGAGTCGCTTTGACCAACTGTTCCAACGCTTCAGCAGGCATGATTAAACCATCTGTGTTGGTGACTCCAGGTGAAATCAAGTTCACTGTAATTCCCCGCTGCCCTAACTCCTTCGACAAAGCAAAGCTAAATTGCTCGATCGCGGCTTTACTGGCAGCATATACCCCTCCTGTGGGGATGCTTTGTCGAGTTGCTCCACTCGATAAACTGATGATCCGTCCATCATCACTGACGTATCGAGCAGCGGCTTGTAAGGCAAAAAAAGTACCTCTAGCGTTGGTGTTAAATACTTTGTCGAAATCTGCTTCGGTGATGTCTACGGTGGGTTTGTAAACAGAAACGCCGACATTATTAACGACAATATCGATCTTGCCGAAGGTGTGAATCACCTTCTCAAATAATGCTTGTGTTTCTGCTAGGTTGCTGATGTCTGACTGAATTGCGATCGCCTCTGATCCCAACTCTTTAATCGCTTCAACGACTGCTTCTGCTTTGTCTCGATTGCCAGCATAGGTGAGCGCAACCGTTGCGCCATCCTGCCCCAATCGTTCAGCAATCGCCCGTCCAATTCCGCGTGAACCGCCTGTAACGATCGCCACTTTATCTTTGAGAGATGACATGAGTTTACTCCTGAAGTTGAGTTTCCGAGGGGCACTTATTCATACTGGTGATGCGAACCATCACAAAAGGGAGCGTTGCCTGTGTGTTTGCAGAGACAAAGCGCAACTTTTTTCTGCTCTGTCACCTCAAACTTAGCTGGCACAAAACCAGTTCCTTTGTGAGCGCCATTAAAAAACGGTTGATTCGCGGAATATCCACAGCTACACCAGTAGTAAGTGCCAGCTTCAAGCTCCACAACGACTGGCTTTTTATCGACAATCACAGGCTGTAAATCAGAATTCATTGTGTTCTCCTGGTTGAATGGATAGTTGTTGACAAACTGTATCTGATAATGAACTCATCACGGTATGAGTTCAAAACGAGTTAGATCAAATTGTGACGGAGTGCAAGAACGACAATTTGAAGCCGAGGGCAAGATGCCCGCACTACAAATTCTTACAAATCAAATAGGACTGCTATACCAGAGAAATGAATCATTAATTAAGCTGTTGCAGCATGAACTGAGGCTTAGAGATGCTCGTTCTCTGTCCAGTCATGCTCTTTGTCGGATTAGCGGAGACAAAGACTGATTATGAAAGGATCTGTTCAATCGCTGTTTGCAGTGCAGATTGTTGCCAATCACCTGTCAATTGAAATCCATTGATAAAAAAAGCAGGAGTGCAACTTATGCCACTTTTTAGTCCACTGTCGTAATCACTGAGTACACGCGCAACATGAACATCAGTGGACATCTCGTGCAAGAAACGATTGAGATCTAATCTCAAAGCGATCGCATGTTCAAGCAAACTGGCATCATCCAAACATTGGCTATGACGCATCAGGCGATCGTGCATCTCCCAAAACTTACCTTGGGCGGCAGCCGCCTCAGCCGCTTCCGCCGCGTGTTGAGCAGAGGGATGGCGATCGACACAGGGAAAATACCGAAAAACAAAACAAACGTTAGAAAATTGTGCCTGAATTGACTGAATTAGGGGATATGCTTGAGCACATCGTAAACACGCATAGTCACCATATTCTACTAACGTGAGTCGTGCCTCTTTCCTTCCCTGGCAGTGATCCTGTGCATGGACGGGAGGCTGTAAATGAGTCATCGGATCAAGGTTGGTCATCAGAGTAGACAATTGCACTTCGCCGTAGCTGATGATATTTACTTTACAGAATGACCAAGATTTTATGTTTCTTTA
>DATNOY010000923.1:0-2116 GCA_036703495.1 Coleofasciculaceae cyanobacterium | reverse complement strand
CGGGGGTAATTCGCATCATGTTTCCGATGATCGCAACTCTAGAAGATTTTAGGGCAGCCCGGCAGATGGCCGAGGAGGTGCGGGCCGAGGTCGGCGCTGCTCCAGTGGACTACGGCATGATGGTTGAGGTGCCGTCGGCGGTAATGATGGCTGAAGAATTTGCTCAGGAAGTGCAGTTCTTTTCCATTGGCACGAATGATTTAACCCAGTACACCTTGGCGATGGATCGGGGACATCCGGCCCTGGCAAAGCAAGCAGACGGACTGCATCCGGCCGTTTTGCGGATGATTCAAAAAACCGTGCAAGCGGCTAAGTCTCATGGCAAATGGGTGGGGGTTTGTGGGGGTGTGGCGGGAGAACCCTTAGGAGCCACTATTTTGGTCGGTCTGGGGGTAGCAGAACTGAGCGTCAGTATTCCTAGCGTGGCTGCGGTGAAGGCAAAACTGCGGGGGCTTTCTCTGGTACAAGCGGAAAACTTAGCCACGCGGGCGCTGCGCTGCCATACCGCTCAAGAAGTTCGAGCCCTCCGTTAATTTCGTCAGCCCAGGTTGGAGAATTTCCAGTTGAGAAGCAGCTATGATGCCCAAAATTGCTACGGTTACTTTGAATCCAGCTATTGACCAAACGGCTGCTATCCCCAATTTTCAGGCAGGAGCGGTGAATCGGGTGGCGTGGGAGCAGTCTGATCCGGGTGGGAAGGGGGTGAATGTGGCCGCGTTCCTGACTGACTTTGGCTTTGAAGTCACGGTTTCGGGATTCCTGGGCCAAGACAATCGTGAACTGTTTCAATCCTTTTTCAAGCGTAAAGGGATTGCCGATCGCTTCATTTTGGTGCCGGGCCGGACGCGAGTCAATGTCAAAATCATTGATGAGTTGCAAAATCAGGTGACTGATATCAACTTTCCGGGGCAATCCCCGACTTCAGATGAGGTGATGGCTCTGCATCAGATAATCGATGAGCTGGCGATCGCCCATGACTGGTTTATTTTGTCGGGCAGTGTGCCAGCCGGACTGTCTCCGACGATTTACAAAGAGCTGACCCAGCGGCTGAAGGCTCAAGGTAAGACGGTGGTATTAGATGCCAGCGGCGACAGTTTTCGGCAGGCACTTGCAGCTAACCCGGATGCGATTAAACCCAATCTGGATGAACTCCAGGAATTGGTGGGGCGATCGCTGAGCCATGCCTCAGAAATTGTTGAGGCGGCTCGGACGCTGCTTGCCCAGGGGATTCACTGCGTTGTTGTTTCCATGGGAGCGGAGGGAGCCATTTTTGTGGAAGCCGAAACAGCCGTTTGGGCGCGTCCTCCGCAAATGAAAGTGGTGAGTACGGTGGGTGCTGGAGATGCCATGGTGTCGGGACTGGTTACGGGCAAACTGCGGGGGTTATCCCTCCACGACTGTGCTCGGCTGGCCACAGCATTTTCTATGGGTGCGTTGAGCCAGTTAGGGCCGCGATTGCCGCCACCCGAAACCATAGAATCGTTCAGCTCCCAAGTCAGCCTGGAAGTTTTGGCTGCTAGTCCGGTCATCAACACCCGGACATAAGCAGCTGGCAGATTTCCCCATCACAAGCTATCTGGAGTGCGTCAAGCCTTTGGCATCCAAGAAACGCTGAGCCTGTGCATCCCCCCTGCATCCCTCCAGCATCCCCCCAGCATCGCAGTCCAGATGCCGCACTTCAAAGGCATGGAATTTCTGGAAATCGCCATTTCTAGAGATCGCCTAGGTCGTTTTTCAGTAGCGCTGTAGCCACCGAGAACCCTCCCTGAACAATCGATTGTCAACACAAGAAGGAAAAATGCATGGCAACTGAAAAGATAGTGGCAGTGACCGCCTGCCCCACCGGAGTCGCCCACACGTTTATGGCAGCCGAAGCGTTGAAAAAAACGGCTGAAGTCATGGGGTATGACATCCGGGTAGAAACGCAAGGATCTGAGGGGGTGAAAAATGCCCTATCGGATGCTGAGATTGCCGCTGCCGATCTGGTGATCATTGCAGCAGATATTCATGTGGATCTCGATCGCTTTCGGCACCAACCAATCTATGCGGTCACCACGAGTGAAGCCATCCGCAATACGCGGGGGGTGATTGAAGCTGCCCTCCTGCAAAGCGATTA
>DATNOY010000922.1:0-4373 GCA_036703495.1 Coleofasciculaceae cyanobacterium | reverse complement strand
AAACCAGGCGACCATTTCTGGGAACGGATGCGGACCACAGGCGGTTCCGATGACGTAGTGCGTGGTGTCCATGTGAGTAGACCAATCCCGCAACGCTTGATTCATCGCATCTTTGAGCGTTTGAGTTCCACTTGAAACAGGGACGACCTCTGCCCCCAACCTTCGCATCCAGAACACATTTGGATATTGCCGTTCAACATCGATCGCACCCATATAAATGGTGCAACTGAGTCCGAACTTGGCAGCAAGCGTGGCAGTAGCGACTCCATGATGACCTGCCCCTGTTTCTGCGATCACTCGCGTCTTGCCCATCCGCTTAGCCAGCAGCATTTGCCCCAGTCCGTTATTCAATTTGTGCGAACCCGTATGGTTTAAGTCTTCTCGCTTAATGAAAATTTTGGCACCCCCTAAATAACGAGTTAAACCTTCGGCATAGGTGAGGGGTGTCGGGCGACCTGAATAGTTGGACAACAAGGCGATAAACTCACTCCAAAACGCCTGATCCTGTCTAGCAGCTTCATAGGCGGCTGTAACTGCCTCCAATGTTTCATGCAAAATTTCAGGCGTAAAGCGTCCGCCAAACTCGCCGTAATATCCTTTCTGACTCAATAGTTGAGAGGTAGCAATTCTCCCTGTAGACGATGAGATAACCATAATGCTGTGCTGCTTCAATCGGGTGAACTGTCTATTGAAACGATAAGAGCAGGGTTTTGATATGTCCAATATTGGTTAGATCGGCACACTATACTTTTGAGATATAGTTTTGAAATCAACTATGAGCTTCAACGATGGAACTACGGCACCTGCGATATTTCATCATGGTTGCAGAAGAGTTAAATTTCAGTCGGGCAGCTGAGCGACTACATATGGCTCAGCCACCTCTGAGTCAGCAAATTCGTGCGTTGGAACTCGAACTGGGTGTGCAGTTGTTGGAACGGGATAAGCGCCCGCTTCAGTTAACCCATGCGGGACAAGCATTTCTAAAGCAGGCGCAGTTAGTTTTAACTCAAGTTGAACAGGCAACCCTGATTGCTCAACAAGCCAATCGAGGAGAAGTCGGACACTTAGCGATCGGGTTTAACAGCACCGTGACTCAAAGTGTTCTGCCAGCGATTCTGAACCTCTTTCAAACTCGATTTCCCCAAGTTCAGTTGAGCTTATGCGAACTGGATTCTCAAACGCAAATCCAGCGACTGGGCGATCGCACCATTGATTGCGGTTTCCTCAATGCCCCGATCCCGAGCAATGGCGATTTGGATGTTTTGTCTGTTTTCCAAGAACCACTAATTGTTGCCATCCATCATGAGCATCCACTTTTATCTCACCGACAAATTCCCCTTAAGGCACTCAGCCAGGAGCCTTTTATTTTACCTCCCTCGCATCTAGGACAAGGGTTTTATCATCAAGTCCTGAACCTTTGCCAGGACAATGGGTTTATCCCAACAGTTGTACAACAAGCCCGGTGGCTACAAACCGCGTTAGGTTTGGTTGCTGGAAGAATTGGCGTAGCACTCGTGCCCGCTTCAATGCAGAATCTACAGCGGACTGGAGTGGTCTACAAGGAGATACAGCCTACGTTTGAGATTGAGACGCTTGCGGTGTGGCGCTCCCATAATCCATCACCTGCACTGCGCGAGTTTGTTCAGGTAATCCATCACTACTTGGAGGATGGCATCACCGGAGCGGGTGGTTAGGTACCGAGGTCAGACGATGAAAGTGAACAGACTTCCATCGCTTGAATCAAGCCATGCTCAATGGTGAAACGGTGACCCACATATTCATCGGCAAGCACGACTCCAGCTAGATCACGCACGACCTGATGCACTTCGACCAAGATCTTCCCGGCATCCTCCGGCTGAAACACAACCGGCTCAACGTGTGGATTGATCTCGCTCCACTGCTCCATCCAGTAAGCGCGGACTTCTTCAGGACCACGGGCAAAACCGCCTTTGAATGCTTTAGGCCAATGCACGTCGGGAGTCATGAGGGCAAGGGCAGCATCAATGTCCCGCGCGTTGAAGGCTGCGTACGCGGCGCGTAGCAGTTCGATTTCTGGTACAGGTTGATCTGGCATAAGCTTAACCGCGCTGCGCTGCTTCGATCGCAGCGATGTCGATTTTTTTCATCTGCATCATCGCCTCGAACGCACGCTTGGCGGCAGCAGAATCGGGATCGGTAATTGCTTTCGTCAGGGCGATCGGTGTAATCTGCCAGGACAATCCCCATTTGTCTTTGCACCAGCCGCAGGCACTCTCCTGTCCACCGTTGCCGACGATCGCGTTCCAGTAGCGATCGGTTTCAGCCTGGTCAACGGTTGCGACCTGAAAGGAGAATGCTTCGTTGTGCTTGAACACAGGTCCGCCGTTGAGTCCGAGGCAGGGAATTCCCATCACGGTAAATTCGACGGTCAACACGTCCCCTTGCTTCCCCGACGGAAAGTCTCCTGGTGCGTGGTGCACCGCATTGACGGATGAATCAGGAAAGGTCTCGGCGTAAAACCGCGCCGCGTCCTCGGCGGTGCCATCGTACCAAAGGCAAATCGTATTCTTTGCTGGCTTTTCCATGTCACTTCTCCCTCAAGATGAGCCACCCAAAACCGGAGCCAACGATATGTCGCAGTCGAAGAATATTGGCTTGGACGACATTTCTGCCCATTCTAGCGCGGCTTCATTGTGCTTCACATAGATGGGATAACGTTCCTGGTCAGCGGTTTTCGGAATCTTTGCTACATAACAAGCGACTTAGAAAATCCGCTGCACCAGGGTTATTGGGGGGCGATCGCTTATCAAGCAGATTCATCTTGTATTGGAAAATAATGTTCTCTGTGATAGCACAGGTTATCTAGGTGTATCTCGTGCTGTGGGACTTTTGTAAGAGTACCCTCTATGCCTAACAGTGATAAATCATCTGCTATGGAAAACGCGCCATAGTCAAATAGCACATGATGATTTGGGCAAAGGCAAAGGAGATTATTTATGGAATCTGAACCATTATGAGGAATACCCAATGGTCTAATGTGAGCTGCTTCTGCATATGGACCAGCATTACTTTCCAAGCGAATGCCACAAACCTGACACCGGTAGTCATACAAAGCTTTGATTGTTCGTGCTTGTCTTGTATCACGAACAATCCTTAACACAGTTGTTTCTTGACGTCGTGGTGTTGAATATACCCCAGAATCTTCAGTGACTTTTGAAGGAGTAGAAATTTTATCTTCAATAATTTTGACCAAGCGATAACGCCAAATGTAATACCCTGCCCTACCTTTCTCTTGCCAATAATCTTCTACCCGATATAGACCATCGTAGCGATAACCTGTAGGAGGTGAATTATCAGATTTATGTGTTGAACCACGAATTACTCGAACTGGTAGTCCTTGGAGTTTGCTTTTTGCCAAGGCTAAATTGCCACGACTTAGTTTTTGGTTGGCAACCTGCCTACCAGTGTCTTGGTCTCTTCCACCATGACCTGTATAAACGATTTCATCACCTAAATCTTCATCGTCTTCATATCCTCCAGATAGAACAATCGAATCTGCTCCTTCAGATTCAGTCCCACTAATTCCCGCTACTCGAGGACGATGTAAACCCGCTTCCGCTAAAGCTGCTCTAGACTCAAACCAACTACCCTCCGGATAACCCAAAATATGTCCAAAATTCCGCTCAGGCATGTTCTAAATTACTAAGCTTTATATTCTCTATTCTCGATCATCTTTGGAAGTAGATTCAATTTGAGCATTTGCCTCATCAGTTAATTCTCTGAGCCATCCCCATCGAGGGATAAAGCCGCCTAACAATTATTAGGCTAAATAATTCTGCCTCAAATTCTATTTTAGAGAGACAGGCAAAATTATTCAGTCTAAATTCAACTTCAACATCAAATAGGGTATCCAGTTAAGCAATATTGCGCTGATGCACGCCGAATCACAGGTGTCTGCGCCGCAGCAAATGGGGGTTTAGGCGATCGCCCTCACCCTCTCCTAGAAAACAGGGGAAGCGATCGCTCAGTCACTCAATAAAAGAAAGGTATTTACCTAAGTGTTGATTGGCGCTATAGTTAGGTATATGCCTAACCAATCTATCCAACTCGATCGTGTTTTTTATGCGCTGGCAGACCCAACCCGGCGTGCCGTCCTCGAACGGCTTAGTGTTGGACCTGCTGCCGTGAGCGAACTCGCGCAGCCGTTCGATATGGCATTGCCATCGTTTACTCAGCACCTTAATGTCTTGAGTGATTGTGGATTGGTTCAGTCCCAAAAAACAGGTCGCATCCGCACCTACCAAATTTCGCCATACGCTTTAATGGCGGCTGAACAGTGGATGGTAGAACAACGCCATCTTTGGGAAGCTCGCCTCAATCAATTAGATGCTTAC
>DATNOY010000921.1:0-8282 GCA_036703495.1 Coleofasciculaceae cyanobacterium | reverse complement strand
GGATGATGATCAGATGGCGGCTGGATATGTGTTGATTTGCGTGGCTCACCCCACTTCAGATTGCACGATTCTGACCCATAAAGAAGAAGAACTGGTTTAAGTTAGCCGCCGCTAAAGTTTTAGCCGCCACAGGAGTTAAAGATGATGACCAATCGCATCCTATTGCAAACACGACCTTCCCAGCGAGCTATTGTTGTGCCGCCGGAACCACCGCTGCCGCCGCAACAGCCTCCAGTGCCTCCAGATCCAATTCCGCCGCTCCCCCAACCCGATTTTCCGCCCCCTCCGGCTCCGCTGCCGACCCCAGAAATTCTGCCTGAACCGATTCGCGATCGCGCCCAGCTTCCAGTTGCTCGATGAAAATTGCTCATAAATTGCTCACAAATTTTTGATAAAAAGAAAGTCTCCCTGACCACAGGGAGACTTAGCAGATTATCAAACGAGACCTTTACTTCGTTAGGGATTCTCGTGCGGCGGCGGCTTCATCGGGGTGAATGCCCAACCGGGTCAGGTTAACTCTTCCCCGACCATCAATTTCCCGCACTTTAACGATGACTTCATCCCCCAGGGCGACTTCATCTTCAACTTTGCCAACGCGGTAGTCTGCCAATTGCGAAATATGGATCATGCCTTCCTTGCCCGGCAAGAATTCTACAAAGGCACCGATGGGGATAATCCGGGTGACTTTGCCGACAAACACATCGCCAGCACTGAGTTTGCGCGTCATCCCTTCGATAATGGCGCGAGCCTGCTTGGCTTTGTTGCCATCTACCGCAGAAATGGTGACGGTGCCATCATCTTCAATATCCACCTTGGCTCCCGTTTGCTCGGTAATCCCCTTGATCGTTTTACCGCCAGGGCCAATGACCATCCCAATCATGTCGGTATCGATTTTGATAGTCAGCAAGCGTGGCGCATAGGGAGACATCTCTGTGCGAGGCTTGTCAATCGCTTCCAACATTTTCCCCAGGATGTGAATCCGGGCCGGGCGAGCCTGCTTAATCGCATCTGCAATGACGCTAATGGGCAGTCCGTTGATCTTCATATCCATTTGCAAAGCCGTGATCCCTTGATCCGTACCTGCTACCTTGAAGTCCATGTCGCCCAAGAAGTCTTCAATGCCTTGAATGTCGGTGAGGATTCGAACTTCATCCCCCTCTTTAATCAAGCCCATTGCCGCACCGCTGACTGGCTTAGTAATCGGTACACCCGCATCCATCAAAGCCAGGGTTGAGCCACAGACAGAACCCATTGAGGTAGAGCCGTTAGAAGACAGCACCTCTGAGACAACCCGCATCACATAGGGAAACTCTTCTTTAGGCGGCAGCACGGGAATCAAAGCGCGTTCAGCTAGCGCACCATGGCCCACTTCCCGACGACCAGGCGATCGCATGGGTTTTGTCTCACCTACAGAGTAAGGCGGCATATTGTAATGATGCATGTAGCGCTTTTGTTCATCCGGGTGGAGGTCGTCCATTTCCTGGGCGTCACCCGGTGTCCCTAACGTAGCAACAGACATCACTTGAGTTAAGCCGCGCTGGAACAAGCCGCTGCCATGCACTCGCGAAGGCAATAGCCCCGTCCGGCAAGAAATCGGACGCACTTCATCCAATTTCCGCCCGTCTACGCGCACATTGTCTTCAATGATCTGACGGCGCATCAGCTTTTTCGTAATGCTCTTGAAGGTGTTGCTGAGCGCTTTAGAATTTGCTTCAGCCGCAACCCGAATCGGGTCGTCTTCTGGCAATTCAGCAATGGCAGTAACTACCGTTGCCTTGACTTCATCCAGAGCTGCATCTCGCTCGGTTTTACTGAACTCAAAATGAGCCAGAATGCCTTTCACAGAATCGGTGACTTTTTCGCTGATGAAATTTTCCAGGGTCGGATCCGTTTCTGGCTCCGACTCATGTACAATTTCAATTCCCAGTTCTGCCATCAAATCCCGTTGAGCTTGAATCAAATCACAGACAACTTCATAGCCAAATTCGATCGCCTCAATGATATCTTGCTCTGGCAACTGGTTAGCGCCTGCTTCCACCATAATCACGCCATCTGGCGAACCTGCTACCACCAGATCCAGATCACCTGCTTCGATTTCGCTATAGGTAGGATTAATGATAAAGTCATCACCAATTAAACCGACGCGAACGGCTGCCATTGGCCCGTTGAAGGGAATCTGGGCCAGCAAAGTGGCGATCGAGGCTCCTGTCACCGCTAAAACATCGGGGGGCACCTTCTCATCCATCGACAATGTAGTGGCGACAATCTGAATGTCATCCCGCAGCCAACCGGGAAACAACGGACGCATGGGGCGATCGATCAGTCGGCTAATTAACGTTGCCCGTTCTGGCGGACGACCCTCACGTCGCAGAAACCCTCCTGGAATTCGCCCTGCCGCATAGAGTCTTTCTTCGTAATCCACTAGCAGGGGCAAAAAGTCGATTCCTTCTCGTCCAGCTGCCCGCGTTGCAGCGACTAAAACCGCAGTATCGCCTGACTCAATCAACACCGAACCGCCTGCTTGCGGTGCAAGCAGACCTACTTTCAGCCGAATATCCCGTCCATCGAAGGATATTGACTTATCTATTTCATTGATCATGAAGCGCCTAATCCTTAGCTAATGTCCTCATTTTTTCTTCTGAGGCAATCGTAACACTGATATCCTTTTCCCTGCCCTGGAAGTGCTATTGATCCAGCCCGAAATAGCAATTTTCACATTTACTTACAAATGTTTGAGCTGGTTTACATCTAGTTAAATCGGCTCTCCCTCTAGCGCTTTGCGCTCCACTAAAACCCGATTATTGTTTGAAAGCCTTGCTCCGCGAGGCTTTCAAACAATAATCTGGGCTTGACTCAGTTGAAAATTGCTATATGCGACCGCTCTACACAGTTGATCAACTGACAAACTTGGGAAGCTAGGAGGCGAAAAACAGTTAAAAGTTAGAGCCTGCTAGAATCTCCCTTGAAAGAATTCAGCCATTCCCGAACTTGCTCTCCAGCAACATCCCGTCCGCCTAAGCCAAAGGCCAGGGCGATCGCCACAGCCACTGCACCCAGCAGCAGCCCAAACGCCAAATTCACAATGCTGCTGGCAATCCCCATCTGTTGCAATGCCATTGCTGTCACCAAAGCCACAATCGCAATGCGGGCTGTCTGTCCCAAAATCCGAGCTTGACTATTGCCCGAGGCAGTAATTAACTGGAAAGCCAAATTTGCCAGGTACAAGCCAATGCCAAAAATGACAACACCCACTAAAACCCGACCTGCCACCACCAGAATACCGTTGACGATCGCCGTCAATACTGGCAAACCAATGACTTCGGTGGCAGCAACCGCACCAAATAGAAGGATGCCCACTAGCACAATGATGCCGGCAATTTCTGAGGGCGTTTGCCTGGGTAGCGTCGGTCTGGGGGTAATTGCCGGTCTGGACGTGACGGCTTCCTCTGCCAAAATATCTTCTGGGAAAGGTGGTGGCACAGCGGCAGGGGCAGGCATTGTCGGTAAACCCAACCAGCCAAAAATATTGTCGAAGCCAATGCTGGTCAGAATGTTGGCTACTAGATCCGCCACAAATCGCCCAATCACATAGAACAAAATCAAAATTAGGGCAGCCGTAAAAATTTGCGGCAGCGTCGTCAGAATTTGTTCCAACATGCTGGTCGCAGGCGCAGAAATAGCTTGAATTTCTAACGCATTTAGAGCGGCAATTGCGGTGGGAATCAGCACCAGCACATAGACGATGGTGCCAAGCAAGGCCGACAGAGACATGCCGCCTACTGCCCGGGTCAACCCCACCCGTCTACCCAGCTGATCCGTGCCGACAGCCGCCAACAGGTTGGTGACAATGCCTCGCACCACTCGCGCAATCAACCAGCCAACCGCCCCAATGATCACTGCCGTCAAAATTTTCGGCAAGGCCAACAAAATTTGATTCAGCAAGTTTTGCACTGGAGCCAAAGGACCCTGAAGCTGTAAGACATCCAGAATCAGCGGCAGGAAGAAAAGCAGGATAAACCAGTAAAGCGCATTGCCCAACGTGTCGTTCAGCAAAAACGGACTGGTCTCGCCTCCCGTTTGCGCCGCCAGGCGATCGTCTAAGTTAAACCGCGCTAAGCCTCGCGTTACCACCAGTTTGGCTAATGTTGCGACCAGCAAGGCCACACCCAGCAATAGCGCTGCACTGCCTAAACGAGGCAAGTAATTGAAAATCTGCTGTAGGAAACTATTGAGCGGTGCGGAAACACTCTGAAGCTGTAGTGCATTCAGAAAGGCAACGATCGCGAACGCCATGATGATCCAGAACACCACGGCCGAGATCCATTTTTCCACAGGCAGTGAATCGGCATCAGACTGCGGCCGACCCGTCATCCAGCGGGCAATCCGGTTATCAATATCGGTTCGCTTCAGTAGGCTTCTCAAGACAGAAGCCACAATCAGCGCGATAATCCAGCCGATGACCAGCAGGGCGATCGCCCCCAGCAACCTGGGCAAAAAGACCCCTACTTCAGATAAAAATCCCGGTTGAGCGATTTGCACCGGGTTCGACCCAGCTGGCAAAGGGCTAGCTTGAGCTAACCAGAAAAAGCTGTGAATGGGCTCTTGCCACCCCATGACAGGGATGCACCAAATCTGATTCATGATTTTGCTCTAAATTCCATGTAAGGCTCGGTTGATCAAACAACAATAACCATGACTGTAATCATGCCTGTAATCATGACTGTCAAAATTATCGTTGGTTAGGATTAATTCACAGATAATATAGCGTCAGAAGTTTAATAGCAGACCTCAAAAGACCAGGGAACATGGTTAGGATATGAGCCTTAAGAGAGAATTACTTCGTCCATTGTGCTGAGATTTTTCCTAGCTCAGAAAAATTCTTTTCTTAAACGATTTTTTGGGACTGATCTCCCTGCTTGACTCAGCAACGAAGCTCCGGCTGCTGGACTCCATCGCAATTTTCAACGGAGTCAAGTCCAGATGATTGTTCGAAAGCCTTGCAGAGCGAGTCTTTAACAATCATCTGGACTTAGCCGAGTGCCTACCGCTGTAGTGGGGGGTAGATTTTAGTCCAGTGGTAGATTAAGTCCAACTAATTTAAGCGGTACAGTGAGAAGAGAGGCATCCAGCTCAACTATCCCCATTACTCAGCGATCGGTACTCATGTCGTCTCAGGCATTTGAGCAATCTATTCAAATTAATGCCAGCGCCACTGCTGTCGAACAATGCATCACCGACTTGAAGCTGATGCACCGCTGGCTTAATCCTGCTCTGCGATGTGAACCCATTGGCGACTGGAGCACTGAATTGGGCAGCAAAAGCCGGTTTGTGATTCAGGTGCCTGTGGTGCAGCCCACTCTTAGAAGCACAGTTGTAGAGCGAGAACCCGGTCTAGTGGTTTGGGAATTCAGCGGATTTTTCAAAGGGCGCGATCGCTGGGAATGCCAACCCAACGACAAAGGCACTCACCTGATCAATCGGTTTGAGTTCCGCATCCCCAACCCCGTAGTACGGTATGGCTTCAATAGATTTGCCGCAGATTGGACAAAGCAAGACATGCAAGCCCAGTTGCGCCGGTTGAAAAGAGTTGCAGAAGAGGTGTATCGAGGCTTAGAGTAACTTTGCCTACACACCCCGAAACATCTAGCCCGAAACATCTAGGCTGATTTGGCACTCGTATCCTGTTAAGAACGGTTGGTGAGGTCTTCGATCCCACCAACCGTTCTTAAATTTGTTTTTCAAACCGGGTGCCCGATACTTGAAAAGACAGACTAGGCAGGCACCACGATCCGTTCATTACCCGCCAGATCAAAGGCCGTATGGATCGCTTGTAGCGCCTGCACCCCCTCGGCTTCTGGCACAACACAGCTAATTTTGATCTCAGAAGTGGCAATCATCTGAATGTTGATCTGCTCTTGGGCTAAGGCTTCAAACATGCGAGCTGCCACACCCGGACGACCGATCATGCCAGTGCCGACGATGCTGACTTTAGCGATCGATCGATCCACCGTCACCTCTCCATGTCCCCAAGCGGTAGCCGCCTGTTGCAATAGGGCTTTAGCCTCATCTGCGTCAATTTGCGCCACGGTAAAGGCAATATCGCGGGTGGCCACTCCTTCAATTAGACGACAGCGTTGGGACTGAATAATCATGTCAACACTGATATTATGATCTGCCAGCAGGCTAAAGATCTTTGCTGCCATCCCCGGTCGATCGGGAACATGGCGAATCGCTAGCTGCGCCTGCTTCAGATCTAACGCTGCTCCCCGAACCGGTGGCAAAGCCGAGTCAGGCTTGGCTGGATCGCTGTTGACGCGCGCAGGAGAACTGCTGACCTGGAAGGCTCGACACAAAGCCGCCACCGCCCGATCGCAATCTTCCACAGCAACCGTACAGCTAATTTTGACTTCAGAGGTGGAAATCAGCTGAATGTTGATGCCTGCCTCTGCCAAGGTAGAGAACATTTGCGCTGCCACGCCCGGTCGGCCAATCATCCCCGCTCCAGCCAGGCTGACCTTGGCCATCTGTCGCTCCACCATCACTTCGGCTTCTCCAGCGGCAGGGTCGGCATCGTTTCGCAGGGCAGGAGCGATCGCCGCTGCTACTGCCTCTGCCCGATTCAGCGAATTTTGCTTCACCGTAAAGGCAATATCGTTGGTATTGCCCTCATGAATCGATTGAATGATCAGATCAACATCCAAATCTTGCCGGGCAATTTCACCAAACAAACGCGCGGCCACACCCGGGCGATCGGGCACCCGCAGCATGGCTACCTTTGCCTGATCCGTATCAAATTCCACCGCATCAACCGGATGGGTAATTTCCAACCCTTGCAGCGGCCGGGGCTGGGGGATAGGTGAAAGGACTTTTGTACCCGGCTCTTCCGACCAACTCGATCGCACCACCAGCAGAACACCGTAATTGCGAGCAATCTCCACAGCCCGAGGGTGCAGCACCTTGGCTCCCAGGCTGGCTAGCTCCAACATTTCGTCGGACGTGATTTCAGACATCAGCTGGGCATCTGGCACCAGACGGGGATCGGTAGTCAGAATCCCTGGAACATCGGTGTAAATCTCGCAGGCATCGGCTTTGAGGGCAGCTGCTAAAGCTACCGCAGAGGTATCTGAACCACCGCGTCCCAGGGTAGTAATTTCCAAATCAGACTGGCTGGCAATGCCCTGGAAACCGGCCACCACCACGACCCGTCCTTCGCGCAGATGTCGCTCTAGCCGCTCTGTTTCAATACTGAGAATGCGGGCCCGCGTATGCTCCGCTTCGGTGACAATCCCCACTTGCGCCCCGGTCATAGAAATGGCGGGCTGTCCTAGTTCTTGTAGCGCCATGCTCATCAAGGCGATCGAGACTTGTTCGCCCGTAGAGAGCAACATGTCCATTTCACGACGGTTTGGTGTCGCAGAAATTTCGTGGGCTAGCTTCACCAACCCATCGGTCGTTTTACCCATTGCCGAAACCACCACCACCAGCGAGTTGCCGGCTTGAGCGGTTGTAATCACCCGCTGTGCAACTGCCCGAATCCTCTCTGCCGACCCAACCGATGTACCGCCATATTTCTGGACAATCAGTGCCATAGTGCCCCTAACCTGAGCCTTTGCCAATCTAAAATTGTAGACTGACTCACAGCCTAATAGCGCTTCGCGCTTGACAAAAACCAAATTATTTTTCGAAAGCCGCGAGGAGAGTGGTTTTCAAAAAATAAACTAATGCATCCATAGCAATCCGAGATGGTTTGTGAAAGGTGGGCGCAGCCCGCCCCACTTTTCACAAACCATTTCACAAATCAAATAGGATCAAATTTTGCCGCTCATCTAACGAAAACTCTCGATCCAAATTTTTCCTTAACCATACTTAATCTCAAAATGCTTGTTGGATCTACCCGAGTATGAACATAATTTTAATGAGGCTTTGCCTTGCCCTTCGGGAGCGTCGGGTGAGGCAGAGTCTCCAGTTTTTATGATTTCAACACTGTTTCCAGCTCAGGCACAGTCACCCAGCATGCCGTTTCGTGGGATTGATGAGTCAGATCCATCAGCAGCTGAGAATAGACGCCTTCCTGAAGCGAGGGAGACAAAGAGCTGCCTTGATCAATACTTTGTACCCAGCGATCGACCACTCGAATGAATGGCGCTAACCGACCGTCCGCATAAGTCTGCGGAAATTGCAGCCGCTCTGGAATCTCCACTTCTGCCAGTGGCTGTCCGGCTGGGCTAGCCCACAGCCGAAAGCCATGCACATAATCACTAGGATGGTCGCTGCCTAAAACC
>DATNOY010000920.1:0-4310 GCA_036703495.1 Coleofasciculaceae cyanobacterium | reverse complement strand
AAACTGCCCGTTGCTGTACTGAGTCCAAAGCTGATCGAGGGTTCGCAGATCAGTACAGGGGAACTGATGGATGTCTGCTTCGCTAATACCCTGCTGGCGATCGGCAATTTTTAGCAACACATTCCGGGTTTCGTCATCTGCATCTTGCCAGTTGCCAGCTTGTAGTAAATCTCGCAGTCGGGTGTAATTTATGTTGCGCTCAGACGCTAGATCATCTCCAGGAGGGCAGGAAGGACACGGTTGCCTTTGCGGTTCTGCCTGTACAACTTCTGGAGTTTTTTCAGCATTTCCAGCAGGCAGACGTCGATACGCAGCTTCGGCGATTTCCAAAATCGGTTGAGAGAGCTGATTGACTTCCTGATCCGTTAGCTGCAACTCCTGACGAAACTGCTGCAGATCTGCGGCGATCGCTGGGCTGAATGGATAACAGCCACTTTCCACCAACCCAGTCAGCATCTCCTGATACGCTTGTTGCGCCTGCCAGATTGATTCCTGTTCCTCTGCCAACACTCGGTTTACTGCTTCAATCGACAAGTTCAACTGTTTTCGCAATTGCTCTAAGCGGATTTCTTCAAACTTAGTCAGGATGCGATCAGACAAATACTGTCTCACCTGCTCGCGATACTGCTTTAAGCTGGCAGGTTCTTCCTTCAGGAGTTGATCCACATCCAGTTGCATGGCAACCTGATCCGCTTGTGAAAGGGTTAGAGCAGAACCAGACGGGGGCATCAGAGTTTTTTTCTTTTTCAAAATCGGTTTTAGATGTTCAGGAATGACTGTTTTTGCAATGGCATTAACCACCTCCAGACGCCGCTGCACCTCAGACTTGGCTGACCGCACCACCGAACTTCCCGAGATTTCTAGCTGAATGGCATTACAGCCCAACTCATAGGACTGCTCGATCGAACGGGCATATCCCAAGCCTCGATAAAACCCTTTGGAGAAGGCGATCGCCGCATGATCCTGAATTTCCTGCCGCATGCCAATCACATAATTAATGTGAGTCACAATGGCACTGGCTTGCTCTTCTGAATAGCAAGCATTTAGCAGCACACATTCAACGCTGCTGGAAAATAACCGGAACAGATCAGCCAGCGCCTCAGTACGCACCCGGTGCTCTTGCCCCACGTCGCTATCAAACACCAAGCCGTCGTTTCCACCTCCATGCCCACAAAAATGGACAATCTGGGGTTGATGTTCCAGCAATAGAGCTTGTAAATCGCTGACTCGCACCGCCAATTTACTGACCACCTGAAGCCGATCTTGATGGCGCGATCGCTCCACCACCTCTGTCAGATCTCGAATTTCGTGATCAAGGTTGAGGTCTTTCCGGGGGTTAGATGCCAGAATCAGGATCTTTTTCATCAGTCGTTTTTCAACGGGTTATATTAGCAGTTAAACTCACTATATCTGCTCAACTTGCGGCTGTCGTTTGATCATGCCCCTGGGATTTTCTCTCATCACATCATTAGATTTAAGGCAATCCATTTTTTAATTAGAACCGTAACTCTACCAAGTTCTAGTTAATTATTGCTAAAATACTCAAACGAACTATTTCGGTGCTACTATCGACCTAATCCCCTAAATTTTGTGTAGTTCAGAACTAGGAGAAATAAATTCTGACCAGAAAAATTGAAAGTAGTCCAGATTTTAGAAACATCTGGATGGTTCGATCATGTCTGTTTATAGCATTTCTCACCCCCTATGAACTATAGAAAGCACAGCGGCTGCGCCGTTTGGCTAAACTCCTGGCTTGGCCGCGACGTTAAGCTCGTTTTGGCGAGACTGACTCGAGCGATCGAAAGCTGACGCCGCAACTCCTGCACTAAATTTTCCGTTTTTGATCAGCACGGGAGAAGCTATAGCAATTCCAAATGATTGGTGAACAGGAGGTAGAGGGGCAGTGTCCCTTCCTGAGGACTTTGTCCCCAAACCTCTTGTGGGTTTTCTCAGGACTAATTTAGGACGGCTGTATAAATGAATGAATGACGCTGAAATGAGCTTTTGCTAATAGTTGAAAGCCTTAACCATCATAAGGTGGGTACTGCTCACTATTCTTAATGCAGCGCCATTCAGATTCAACCTTTCCTTGGATGAGCAAAAGGTCATTCTTCAACCATTCCGAGAATATGCTTTCAGACATGCAATCCCAGTTTTTGCATCTGCCGAGATCATCAATTTCTTCTGGCTTTAAGTACAGTTGCATCTATTGACGTGGAGCTAATTTATTCATTTCAATAGGCTAATCTAATCATCATTAGCAGTATTGAATGAAGACTTTAATTTTTCAAAGTTTAGTTCTTGCCATTCGTCATTGAGTCTGTTAATGTAGTAACGAAAGCTACTCAATTGGACAGATTGTCAGTCTTTAAGTTGTCTGAGAAAAGCCATCAATTTTGATTTTTATTGCTGGCTATGCCCCCATTAGTATTCATCATCTGAATTGAGCTAGCTTCATCAACTAAGTTGAGTGTTTTGTTAGGTGTGTTGTAATTTATCGAGATATGATCTGCAAAGTGATGCCGATCATTAATCTCTATTTATTCCACAAAGTGGAATATTTCTAAGGCTACGGCTAGAGTATTGCGGTTTTTGGTCTGTGTAAGTCTTGTGTCACATCAATTCTTGTTGAATTCTCAAAGAGCGGTTCTATGAGTCCCCAAAAAATGTTTTAAGCTTTGAGAATAAGGGCTGGCGCTGATCAAAGGCTAAATTCTGACAACTTAAAGACTGGCAATTTGGATCTGGCAGATGATTCAATGTTGCTCAAACTGGTAAAGTCTCTTGGAATCTTTTGGATTTTTTCAAGGTTTTACCGAGAGTAGTCTAACGAGTAAGGACAGGGTGCAAAGATTCCACCCCTGAATGGGGGTTTGGCGTGAGCTTTCGAGGCTACAGCTATCAATAGCTTCGTGAGGCTATACCATTCACTTCAATTGTTTTTAATTAAGGAGAAATCATGGATTTAGGTCACAAAGGACAACAGCACCAGGACAATTTTTCAGCTGGTGCAGTGGTAGATCCTTCTACCAACACCGCTGCTTCTGGGAGCAACATGAAAGGCTCCTCCATGCTGGACTCTAGCTTTGCTACAGCTCTGGATGACAAACTTGGATCTGCCCTCGCTTCTGGACAAGCAGTTAAAGCCGCTAATGCTAAAAAAACCGGCGTGGCATTCGACGAAGCTGGCGACAAGATCGACGCACACAACCACGGTGGTTCGCAAGCAGGCGGTCCCAGACGATCTGTCTCCATCAACGGGGATGACCATGTTTCTCTCAATGGTCTCAGGGCTGCTAAATCATACGATCCAGCGACCACGGAACACACTTCGGCATTTAAGCTTTTGGCCAAAGCCCGCTTTTCCCAAGGCGATTTGATTGATACCGGTGCAGGCAATCAGGACGTGGCAATTGGAGCCAAAGGCAATGATGTCTTCTTTGGTGACCAAGGTGGAAAAAATACATTTACCACAGGCACTGGGCAAGACTCGATCATCCTGGGCAAAGAAACGACCAACCGCGTCTTTGACTTTGATCCTACCAAGGATAAACTGGTTCTCGGCAATGGTTTGACTATGAATGATGTCACGATCGCTCAAGGTACCAACCCTGGCAAAGGCGGTGTTAACCAACCCCTAGACAGCGTTAACAATACCCTGGTTGTCTCCAAGGCAGACGGACACATTCTGGCATCGCTGACCTTTGTTAAAGCTGACAAAATCACCGCAGACAATTTCC
Organism: Coleofasciculaceae cyanobacterium; assembly: GCA_036703495.1. Lineage (GTDB taxonomy): Bacteria > Cyanobacteriota > Cyanobacteriia > Elainellales > Elainellaceae > Drouetiella. Next base: position 570 of record DATNOY010000920.1, on the reverse strand, counting down.
GCACCATTAGCGATAACGAGTTGTCCAGGCTCAGGAGTAATGAAAATATTCCAGGTTTCAATCTAATGAAGGGAGCTGGCACCATCACCTCAGATCAGAACAGCAACAACATTAAGGGTAGCAGTGGCGATGATTTCGTCCGTCTGGGGGGTAATCAGGTGGTATTCAAAGATATTGTTGCAAACTCAGGAGCTGAAGAGTTTCCCTTCCCCAATCCTAGTCTGGGATCGAGCAAGGTGAGTGTTAAATTGGATGGTGGCAAGCTGTCATTGAACGGAAACTACCAGAACTTTGAGGCTGCGCCTCTCTTTAGCCAAGGCGAAACCAAGATTGATCCCAATGCCATCATTCTCAATGGTTCTGATCCAGTCGCCTTGGTCAATGGCTTCTTGGCAACGCCAGTTGATGCAGAGGGTAACAAAATCACAGGTACCCACGTCCACTTCAGTCCTTCAGGGGACGAGCGCGGTAATTTCGCGGATGGCACCATTGTTCGCTTTATCAAGAACGATATCACCAGTGCCACCACGGGTAATATTTCGGGTCAATTTAGCTTAAAACCTGAAGAGG
>DATNOY010000919.1:0-3524 GCA_036703495.1 Coleofasciculaceae cyanobacterium | reverse complement strand
ATACCTCTTCCTCGGACGGCATTATAAAACTCTCGGCAAACGCCATTCATATAGATGGCCAACGAAACGCCTCCATAGACCACTAAACCTAGACGAAATTCCTGATGGAATTCTTCATGATCAGCAGTAGGTTGGGTTTTCGGCATTGATTTAGGCATTAATTCAGGCGTTGATTCAGACATTGAAAAGCCCCCAATAAGTTGCTAAGTCAGCTGATAATTCGGAATAGTAACAGCACAATCCTGGTTTTAAGTTTTGCGTGCAAAGGATCTAGCCCTTGCGGGGGGAGCAGCCCTAGCCCACCTCACCTTCTAGCAGTTCGCGCTCAAACAAAGTACGGTTATTTCTTGAGAACCGCTATAGATATGAATGCCGTAGCAATCGCCCCTTATCCTAAGTCAGATCATCTGAAGAATCGATTGTCCTCAATAATTTTTAGCCCTGAACGATTTCCAGTCCACTCATCCGATGCTGAGCTGCCAGACTCAGTTGATGTAAACTCATGGTCACAAAGATATAGCGCTTCACGCTTGACTAAAATCAGAATATTTTTTGAAAGTTTCACTTTGCGAGGCTTTCAAAAAATATTCTGTAACTTCCCGCAATTCAGAACAGCCATAAATTAAGAACAGCGATAAATTAATGGAGGCATAAACAGTCAGAGCTAGATTGAGCAAGCCTTCAAGGCGATCGCTTTCCGCAACAGCTAAGCGAATAAGGTTAAGCTTAGGAAAAGGAACTCTACCTAGAGTTGGGAATTGGTATGAAAGAAAAAGTTTTTGAAGCATTGGGAGCATTTTCCGGCATCTATAGCGGCTGGATCCTTTGGAATTTGTTTCTAGCCTTCATTCCCCTCGTACTCAGCTTTTGGCTGTTTCGGCGCAAGAAACTGAAAACGCGATCGTTCCTCTGGTGGCTGGTCCTAGTGGTGTTTGTGGCCTTTCTACCCAATGCGCCCTACATGCTGACCGATATCATCCATCTGATTCGGGGCACAAGAGCGGGCTATGCCGTCTGGTTAATTGCCCTTATCTTTATTCCGCTACACCTGGTGGCTATCCTGGGCGGTTTTGAAGCCTACGTGATCTCTCTGATTAACCAGGGCAACTACCTGAAGCGCCAAAGAGCAGGCCGGTTTGTCCTATGGTCAGAATTAGCAGCTCATGCATTATCGGCGATCGGCATCTACTTGGGCCGGTTCATCCGCTTCAATAGCTGGGATTTAGTGACCGACCCGCGCGACGTCCTGACGACGACGGTAAACACGCTGACGACTAGACAGCCAGTGCTGATTATGTTTCTCACCTTTGTAATTCTGACGGTGTTCTACTGGGTGATGAAGCAGCTAACGCTGGGAATTTATTTGAGAGTTCGTTATGCCCAGATGGGCATTGATGTGCCCGATTAGGAGGCTTCAACTAGAAGGCTTCAACTAGGAGGCTTCAACCAGCTGAGGGGAAGCTGCCTCTAACTGCCAACCGCTCTGAGACAGCTGAGCGATCGCCCGCTCAATCAGTGCCACTCCTTGATCCAGCGTTTCCACCTGGGCCAACTGTCCGCGCAGATCCGCTGCCCCCATGAAGCCTTTGGCATACCAGGTCATGTGCTTACGGGCCTGGCGAATACCGCGATCGCCTTTGTATTCCCATAGCATTTGCAAATGATCTTGGGCACACTGCAGTCGTTCAATTGGCGTTGGCGGCTGCCGCAGTTCTCCCGTTTTGAGGAAATGATCCACTTCACCCACCAGGAAAGGATAGCCTAACGTACCGCGCGAACACATAACGCCATCGGCTCCAGTCATCTCCAAACAGCGGACGGCAGCCTCAACCGAGAAAATATCACCGTTGGCAATGACTGGAATGGCAAGAACTTCCTTAACGCGAGCAATCCATTCCCAGCGGGCCGAGCCGTTATACCCTTGGGCCCGAGTGCGACCGTGCAGCGTCAGCATTTGGGCCCCCGCATCCTGCATCCGCTGAGCAAATTCTACGGCATTAATTTCTTTGTCTGACCAGCCGATCCGGGTCTTGACGGTAACAGGCACCTGAACCGCCTGAACCACCGAGCGGACGATCGCTTCCGCAATTTCTGGCTGACGCAGCAGCGAAGAGCCACCGCCATTTTTAGTAATTTTGTTGACCGGACAGCCCATGTTGATGTCTACGGTATCCGCTCCTTCCTCAACGGCCATTTGCGCCGCTTCTGCCAAAAAATCAGGACGGCAGTCAAACAGCTGAATGCTGATGGGTCGTTCGTGAGGATCAATCTCCATCAGCTTGGGCAACTGCTTCACATAGTGCAATCCAGTAGCATTCACCATTTCGGTGTACATCATCGAGTCAGGCGCATAGCGCCGCACCAGCCGCCGAAACACCAAATCGGTCACGCCCGACAGCGGCGATTGCAAAACCCGGCTTTTGACCTCAAAGTTGCCAATCATGAGAGGAGTCGCTAGCCGAGCTTGCAGACTGGCCGATAAAGGGCGGGTCGATAAAGCGCTGGAAGGGAGAGAAGCCATGATGCGATCGCCAATGTATGCAGCTTTCTGATCCTATCCGATACCTTCTCAATTCGGGGTAAACCCTGAAGGGTCAATCCTCATAATAGTTGTCCCAAGGGTTGTCCAATCCCGATTCAGCCAATTTAATGAGATGCAGCTTGATCCATAGAGATAACCCTTGGCTTGATATAAAACTTGACCTTTACAACCCCAATTCCGGCGATGGACTACTGCCAATTCGCCCTAAAATAATAAAATTAATTTTTTTGTTACTATTTCTCACTCGCCACGTTTGCTCTGGAGGAATCATGACCAGTCGCCCTATTGTCCTTGGCATCGTTGGTGATAGTGCCGCTGGCAAAACTACTTTGACCAAAGGAATTGCTCAAGTATTGGGCGAGGAAAACGTGACGGTCATCTGTACCGATGATTATCATCGCTATGATCGCCAACAGCGAGCAGAAATGGGAATTTCGGCCCTCCATCCCGACTGCAACTATCTCGACATCATTCAGCAGCACTTAAGCCTGTTGCGCAGCGGACAGTCCATCCTGAAGCCCATTTACAATCACAGCTCCGGTTTATTCGATCCCCCTGAATACATCAAACCCGGTAAGTTTGTCATTGTTGAAGGGCTGCTGGGATATTCTACGCGCGGCATGCGCGATAGCTACGATGTTCGCGCTTACTTGGCACCGCCTGAGGAACTGCGCCGAACCTGGAAAATCAAGCGCGACACCCGTAAACGGGGCTACACCGAAGAGCAGGTTTTAGAACAGCTCCGCAATCGCGAATCTGATTCTGAAGCCTATATCCGCCCCCAACGCCAGTGGGCAGATGTAGTGGTTAGCTTCTACCCCAGCAATGGGGGTTCAGTTGAGAATGATTTGCTGCTCAATGTGCGTCTTGTGCTTCGACCCACCATCCCTCATCCAGACTTAAGCAGCATCTTGCACCCTCAGAGCAATGGACAAGGCGCAGCCGTTCGCCTCGAACTCGATCGCGATATGGGTAAACCGGT
>DATNOY010000918.1:0-5314 GCA_036703495.1 Coleofasciculaceae cyanobacterium | reverse complement strand
ATGAACAGGAGCGTGAACAGTTTTTGCAATTCATTACTATCCTTTTGAAGGAGTGCGCTGAGTTCATTCATGTTGTATTGACGCTGCGCTCCGATTTTGAACCACAATTCAGTGAACATCCTGCTCTCAAATCAGAATGGGTGGCTTCTCGCTTTGTAGTACCTGCCATGACGCGAGAAGAACTGCGGGATGTGATTGAAGAACCTGCTTCAACCAGAGTGGTGTATTTCGAGATGGATGAGCAACGGGGTAATTTGGTAGATCAATTAATTAATGAAGTCGCGGCGATGCCAGGAGCTTTACCCCTTCTATCTTTTGCCCTGAGTGAACTCTATTTCAAATTGGCTCAACGCTTTCACCAAACAAACACCACTGGGGATATTCCTGATCGGGTCATCACATGGCAAGACTACGACGAATTAGGCGGTGCAACTCGATCGCTCACTGAACGAGCTGACCAAGTGTATGATGAACTGATCTTAAAAGATAGTGCCTACGCTCAAACGATTCAGAACGTAATGCTGCGAATGGTAAATATTGACGGTGGATCAGCAACAAAGCGAAAAGTGCCAGAGCTGGAACTGAAATATTCTGGCAATGAGAACGATCGCGTTCATCAGGTTTTGGAGAGCTATTCTACAGCTCGTTTACTAGTGCGCGGCAATGACAGAGGGATTTCATATGTAGAGCCTGCTCACGATGCTTTGATCCAGGGATGGCAAAAACTCAGAAAATGGATACAGGCAGAGGGTGAGAATTTAACATTACAAAGACAACTGACTTCTGCGGCGATAGAGTGGCAGCAGAAACAGCAGCGCCGATTTCTCTGGCATAACAATCCTCGTCTTGCTTTACTCAAGCAAAAGTATGTAGAGCAGATCTGGCTGAACCAACTAGAGCAGATGTTTGTCCAGAAAAGCATTCGTCAACATCAGCAAGATACGGTGCGGAATTGGGGAATTGTGGCAACTGTAGTACTGCTTGCTTTAGGTGGAACTGTGTTTGGGCGAAATGCTCAAATCAACCAGATGCTAGATTTACAAGGATCTGCTAAAGGACGACTGTTACAAAATCAAAACCTGGAAGCGCTGATTGAAAGTATCAAAGCCGCAAAATCCCTACATCACCCGCTACTCCAGATGTTTCCTCCCCGAGAAGCCCTGCGGAATGAGGTACAGGAAACGCTGCAACATGCGGTGTATCAAGTGCGTGAAAGAAATCGGTTGAAGTCTGACCAGGGGAGAATTAACAGTGTTGCATTCAGTCCCGATGGTCACTTAATTGCAACCGCACAAAACAATACAGTCAGCTTCTGGGATCGATCGGGTAAACCGCTCACCGGATTAAATGCACCAGATGTGGGTGGTAATATTCAAAAAATCAGTTTTACGGATAACAGTGAATACCTCGTTGCCGAGGTGTTAAATCAAGAGACGAATCAAATTGATGCAAAACGATGGAATCTTACAGGTGCATTGCAGCTTCAGGAAGGACAGGATACTAATAGCCTTGGGTTTAACAGTTCTGAAAATAATAATGCGACTGAAGCCGGATATAGAGCAATGAATGTAGATAGAACCCTCGTTGCGAGTTCAGAAATTCAATCTGGAACTATCTTTATTTATAGGACTGATCCAAACAGTGGTCAAATCCAACAACAACTGGCTGCAATCCATAATACTCCTCATTTTAATAGTAGTTTACCTCTGATAATGCGGTTTAGTCCTGATAGCCAACGGCTTGCGGCTGCCAGTTGGGGAGACAACACCATCTATTTGTGGGATTTGGCAGGCAACCTCCTTGCCCAGTTTAAGCATGCAGGAGGCGTTCAAGATCTAAAATTCAGCCCCGATAGTCAGCAATTAGCAACGGTGGGGCAGGATGGTATTGTGCGGATCTGGCAGCACTTAGAAGGCAGTCAGCAGGAAGAGTATCGAGGATATGCAGGGCAAGACCGGATTCACACGATTCAACTCAGTTCTGCAAATACCAATCAGGTTGCGATCGGAACAGATTCTGGTAGGGCGCGGCTTTGGGATTTGAATACGCAGCAAGAGACAGTCCTTCCCATCCCTGCTTCATCGGTCGATGGGCTGCGCTTTAGCCCTGACAATCGGTTTCTAGCGATAGGATCAGGATCTGGCCAAACGTGGATCTGGAATTTAGAAACTCAGCAGATCAGCCCAGACATGCCAGGTCCCAAGTTCTCAGATGTAGGAACATTACAACGGTCTTATGCAGGAGATTCTTATTGGGGAGGGGCGTTTAGCCCAGATAGACAATGGCTTGTACTAGGTGGCATGAATCCTGTAATTTACAATATTTTCAACTCTGGATCAGTAGTTGCCTTTCCTAAGCAACCCTCAGTGAGAGAGGGAGACAGAGCTTTTAACTGGTTGCAAGCGTTTGCGTTTGACCCCTCTGAGCAGATTCTAGCGGCAGGTGGATTTGATGGACAGTTGGAGTTGTGGCACTGGAAGCAACTGCTGGCAACAGGGGGTTACACCCAGTCGGATGCGAATCAGCAATTCAAGCAAGAAGTGCCAACGGATATGTCCATCCAGGCGATCGCATTTAGTCCGCAGAGAAATTTAGTGGCTACGGCTGGAATCGATAGTGGAGTGGCGATCGTGCGGCTATGGGATTTGGCAGGGCAACAGCAAGCGGAATTGAGAGGACATGAAGCCAGAATTAATGCTGTAGCATTTAGTCCAGAGGGTAACCGCATCGCAACAGCGTCTGAGGATGGAACGGTGCGACTGTGGAGCTTGAACGGACAGCAACTTGCCGTATTTAAAGGGCATGATGCCGTTAAACAGGTTGCTTTCAGGAGTAGCGAACAACTGATTAGCGCAGGGTTCAGCAGCCAGAAAGAAGACCAAGCCAATGCTTATGATCTCTGGCAAGTTAAGACCTGGCAAATCCAAAATCCGGATCAGCTTTTAGAACAAGGATGCTCCTGGGTGCAGGGCTATCTAGAAAACAGCCGTGATTTAGATAATAAGCCAGAGTTTCAAGCCGATCGCACCCTATGTCAAGGTATTTCATCACAGGGGTCTGATCAGATTGCCCCTGTCCCAATCATTAGCCTGATTCCTACAGAACTCCCCACCGCCTCAATGGCTCCCTCTGAAGTCCCTGCCTCTCCTGCGATCGAGCCATCCCCTCAGGCTACTGAAGTGCCATCTCCTTTACTGTCTCCTGCGATCGAGCCATCCCCGTAAAGCCCCTGAACCCTCTCCATTGCCAAGCGGCGATTAACCACCTTTGAAGTTTTAGTGAGAAATGCCATGCTAATTATTTTCCTGACGAGAAAAATTTCGGAATGTGCGACTAATCTAAAGCAGCATTTCTAAAAAGCTCTACCAGCAATTCGATTGTTCCGGTTCATTTTTGTGGATATTGAACTAAATAGCGGCAGTCCCTACCCCGCTTCGCTGAGTGTAGGGAAGGATAGCGCGGCGATGTAGCGGAGCGGAATCGCCAATCAAATTCTATATAGCGCTCTTCCATCACATTAGCCAGAGGAAATTAGAGCTGGAGCATCTCTTGGAGAGGATGGAACCGCACCTGGGAAACCATTCATCAACTCAAGTAGACATCTAAAACCCGTTAAAAGTGACCTAATAGAGAAGTCAATTCCACCACAAATAGACCGAGCCAAGCAAAACTCAACACGAGCATTGGCAGTTCCAGCCAATCTTCTAGCTGCTGCAAGATTTGCTGTTGCTCGTATTCTATGGCTTGCTTTTCGGATTGATCTACAGAGCCAGGTTCAAAAAAGTGCTGCTGTAGAGCGGAGTACTCGCTGGCTGTACAGGAGATTGTGCAGCTATTGCCGATAAAGTAGCAGAGTAGCAATGACGGGCGGCGGCGATTGCCTCTAAAAGCTGGGAAAATTCCTGAAGCGAGGTTGCCCGACGATAGGCTTGCAGTTGAATGACTGCCTGTTGCTGAGTTGGGCTGAGGTGAGGAAGATTTGCAGGACGAGTGGACGATCGTCAGCCCCCATTCACCGTCTGTTGAACGGTTTGCCATTCTGACGCAGTTGCTTGTCGTAGATAAATTTGCGTCGCCGTAGAAAGCACTGACGTTCGGGCAAAGGGAAATTCGCCTAGAGTTGCACGGATTGAGTTACCCCGCTCTAGATGTTGCCGAAACAATTGCTGGATTTGTTGATTGGCTGCTAGGTCAACACGAACCGCCGGAAACACCCCGCTTCGTGCTTCCAGACGCTCGTCTGCATAGTGCTGCTCTATCGGTGTACGACTTTCACTATTCCCATGATACTCACTGAGTTTTCTGGGATAGCCCACTCAGTATGAGTAGATGTCTAAATTTGCAGACTCACATGTTCTATCCTCAGCATGATTGCAATGATAGGCTGGACGAAAAATTGATAGCTTGGAGGTGTTCACTCCTCAGCAATCGCAGCGCAAATAATGACTTTACAGCAATATACACAAGCAGCAGGCAGGATTGGAATTTTACTATTGCTGATTTTGAACTTGTGGCTATCTCCGGCGATCGCTCAATCTACCATTGCCATCGATGGTCGATCGTTATTTCAAGTTAGCGATTCTGGTCAGTACACTGCTGAAGAACGCGCCAGTCTAGTCACCTTGCAACTAAAAGAAGCTGTGCAATCTGGAAATAGGATCAGCGTTAGGATTGAACAACGGAATCAGTTGCCCACGCTGGTACTGAACAATCGCTATTTACTCACGGTCACCCAAGCAGATGTGATACCGGGCAGTACACCAGATGAACAAGCTGACATCTGGGCACAGCAGATTCAGGCTGCCGTTAAGCAGGCACAGGTAGAACGTAGCGCAGCTTATTTTCAAGAAATGACACTTCTGGCAGGGGGAATTGTGCTAGCGGTCGCTCTCCTGCACTGGCTATCGGGCAAATTTAAACAGCGGGTCTTGCGATCGCTTCGCCAGCGGTTACCCTCTGCAACAGAAACTCCAGATTCTTCTCGTCCACTCGAAGGGCTGTTACAACTGTTGCTCTCGATCGCCCGCCTTGGAATTTGGATCATTGCGGCTCTTTATGTCACTAATCTGTTTCCAGTGACCCGCTCTTGGAGTTATCAGATCACACATGTTTTAGTGTCTAGTTTCACCTCTCCCATTATTACATTAGGGAGAAATGCTTATTCAATCACAAACCTGTTGCTGCTTGCCGGAGTGTTAGCTGGATTAGTCGCGCTTGCGGGAACGACTACAAATGTGATGCGATCGCGTATCCTCCATTTAGCAGGGCTAAGCCGTGGTGGGCAAGAGATCATAGCGATTCTGACCAAATACAG
>DATNOY010000917.1:0-4170 GCA_036703495.1 Coleofasciculaceae cyanobacterium | reverse complement strand
CCAGGAATCGTCCTAGATCTCTTGTCCTAACCTATAAGTTTTATATCTTAAGATTACTTAACCTTAAGTTTTCGAAAAGTTAATTAAGCTACCACAGACTATGTCTTGAGCAGGCAAACTAACTAGTAGTGCATCTTTTTGATTATGATGTTTTTGCCCGCAATTCCTCTCTAATTTCGATGGAGGAGAGGGTGGCATCTACCCATCAGCATTGTTTACCCTAGTAAATTTTAAGTGCCTTCCCAGCAACATTGGTTGAACGGGCAGTGCGTATGTGTGTTTCCTCCCCCTTTTCACGCTAAGTAAATTGCTAATCCGCAAGCCTCGCCATCCCAGACGACAGGCGGCTTTACTTCGCCGCATTGTTGATAGAATTCGCCATTCTCTCGAACTGAGCGTTGTTCTGCAAACCGCAGTAGACGAAGTTTCGGCTTTGCTAGATCTTGATCGCTGCCTGTTCTTTTGGTGCTTTCCAGACAGTTCGCAGATCCAGGTGGTTTGCGAGCGCATTTGTGATGGCTATCCCCATTCCTACTTAGCAGAGTACTCGCTGTCCGAGTTGGGAGACACAGCTGCTGCCATTCAAGCCGGTGAAACGCTGGTTAGCCGACACAGGTTTCCTGGACAAGGTGGAGTCATAACCCGACTGTTAAGCCTCTGGCAAGACCGCAGTCGTCATCCAGATCACTTTAAGCTGTTAGGCACTAAGGCTAACCTGCTCATGCCAGTTAAAGGGCAAGATGGCTCGATCGGATATATTGCTTGTTTGGGCGATCGCCCTCGCTACTGGAGCGCTTCAGAAGTTGAGTTTATGCAGGCGATCGCTCAACGTTTAGAAATCGCCATTCGCCAGGCCAAGCTGTATGAGCAGACGCGCAAGCAAGCTCAGCAAGAGCAGTTGATCAACCAGATCACCACCTTGACCCGCCAGAGCTTCAACCTTAACACCATCTTGACGGCGGTCATTACCCAATTGTTTCAGGCGCTAGGGGTCGATCGCTGCTTAGTGCATCTCGTCCAAGACCCTAATCAAGATTTTGCTTCTCACATTGATCTATCAAATTTAGATCGATCTCCGGATCTATCTAAAGACTTATCTCATATCAGATCGCTTTATGGCTGGCGGCAACATCTTTATGAAGTGTGTCGTCCTCCTTTCATGCCCTCCGTCGATCGATTCGACACCGCTGGCCCCATTACTGCCTGGGTGATTCAACATCGACAGCAGGTGGCGATCGCGGACATTACCCAAGATCCTCGGATTGGCAGCAACAACAAGGAATACGAAGCAGCACGAATTCAGTCTTCTTTGGTGATTCCGGTGCAAACATCCGCCCAACTGCATGGCATCTTGTACCTGAACCAGTGTTCCTATATTCGCCATTGGTCAAAGGATGATCGCAAACTGGCACAAGCGGTGGCCGATCAGTTGGCCATCTCGATCCAACAAGCCCATCTTTATGCCCAGCAGCAGCAGCAGGCGATCGTCAGTGCTGCCCAAGCTCAGCATCTGGCTGAGACCCTAGACAATTTGCGGCAAACTCAGGCACAGCTCGTTCGCAGTGAAAAGCTATCCAGCCTGGGGCAGCTCGTGGCAGGGATTGCCCATGAGATTAACAATCCCATCAGCTTTATTTACGGCAACATCCCCTACGTTGAGCATTACGTCGAAGATTTGATGGGCTTGATGCAGTGCTATCAAAACCGCTTTCCCCAGATTGCTGAAGAATGCCAAGAGCTGGCTAACGCAGTTGATTTAGATTTTGTCATGCAAGATTTGCCCCGCACGCTCCATTCTCTGAAAACGGGAGCGGCTCGCATTCGGGAAATTGTGCAGTCATTACGCAGCTTCGTTTATCTCGATCAAGCCCAGCGGCGGAGCGTCAACCTGCATCAAGATCTGGAGAACGCTCTAGCGTTGCTGCAACCCCACATTTCACCAGAAATTCAGATTGTCCGACAGTATGGACAGCCGACCACCGTTGAGGTCTATCCCAAGCTGCTGCATCAGGCGCTCGTGAATCTGCTGATGAACGCGATCGAAGCCCTCGACTATCCCCAAGTCCCTGGGCATCCCAAGATTCTTACGCTGACCACATCCACCTTCTCGGATCTCAAGACGGCCAAACCCTGGGTCAAAATTGCGATCGCCGACACCGGCAGAGGGATTCCGCCCGCAGTTCAGTCCAAAATCTTTGACCCTTTCTTTACCACTAAGCAGGTGGGACAAGGTGCTGGCTTGGGTTTAGCAATTAGCTATCATGCGATCGTGAATCAGCACCAAGGGCAGCTCACGTTTCAGTCGCAGCCTAACCAAGGCTCTGAGTTTGTCGTGGCAATTCCGATTAAGTCCTACCCTCAAACACACCCTCAACCCAGTCTTGCTGCAGACCCTACCTATCCCCCCGACAGTCAGACCACCCTCCATTGAACTCAGGATCACGAATCAATTAAAACCGAACTTTTAGTTTTTGAAAGCACGGCAATGCCGCGCTTTCAAAAATATAGGTTTTGGATTTTATGAAATCCATGTTCCTCAGCAGTCCCCTGGTTTAGAAGGTTGCATGAAAGTTTTCTGGCGCTAGCTGGGTATATTCCCTAGTAAGTCCTCTGTAGAGTTCACGTAAATTTAACGGGGCTAGGGCAACGGTTGCTGCTTCAAATACCCCATCTTACAACTCCATAGATAGAGGATTGCCCAGAACAAATGCGTTCCAACCGCTATCAGTAGGGTTATCATTCATTGTGAAGCTCAGCTGATCGATTTGAGCTAGCGGACTTCATGACCTCTAGTCGCTCCTGCATCCTCCGCATGTTAGCTAAAAGTTAGCTTCACTCGCCCACCCCATGCTGATCGTGGATGGAATCACCTCTCAGCGTTTTGGGTGATGCCGTCTGAGCAGACTCATCAAGTGGCGATCGGTTCCCAGACTGTTTTAAATTCCCTCATCCTAAGAGCGTTGACCATGACTGCCGCGACTCCCTCTACCCTGATTTTTGTTGACTCCCGCGTCGATGACTATCAGAACTTGATTCAGGGTGCTGATCCAACTGCCCAGATTGTCGTGCTTGATCCCACTCAAGACGGCATTGAGCAAATTAGCCAAGTCTTGGCCGCTCATACCGGCGTTAGCAGTGTTCAAATTGTCTCGCACGGCAACACCGGCAATCTCAAGTTAGGCTCTACACAGCTTGAAGCAGACAACCTGTCGCGCTATGCCGCCCAGCTGCAGCAGTGGAGAGCCTCCTTAACGGAGGATGCAGATATCCTGCTCTATGGCTGTAACGTAGCGGCTGGGGATGACGGCAAAGCTTTTGTAGAGCAAATCAGTCAGCTGACTGGAGCCGATGTTGCGGCTTCTGAGGACCTCACCGGCAACGCTGCTGAAGGGGGCGATTGGGCTTTAGAGTTTGCGACAGGCAATATTGAGTCGCCGCTGGCTTTTCAAATCGCGGCACTTCAGTCCTACCAGGGGGTACTGCAAAACTATAGCGTCAGCACGGCGGCTCAGCTCAAGGATGCCATCAATGGCTCCCAACTGACGCCCGAAGACGATACGGTGACGCTCAATGCGGATATTAACCTGACTGAAGAACTACCTGCGATTACCAGCAACGTTGCCTTTATCGGCAATAGCCATACCGTCAGCGGTGGCGGTATTTATCGGGTATTTACGGTCAATAGCGGCACCGTCAGCTTTTCAGGTGTGACGATCGCCAACGGCAGGGCAGTGGGGGTAGCTGGCACTCAAGGCACCAGTCAACCGGGTGGCACAGGCGGGACGGGCAGCGGCGGCGGGCTGTTGATTAACGGCGGTGCAGTCACTCTGATCAACAGTAACTTTGTTGGCAATCAGGCGATCGGCGGCAATGGCGGTAATAGCGGCACAGCAGCGGGCGGCAATGGCGGCAATGGCCAGGGGGGTGCCATCTATGTGAACAGCGGTTCGCTGCGGATTAGCACCAGTGGCTTCAACAACAATGGGGCGATCGCCGGCACAGGGGGTACGGGTGCGCCGAACGGCGTGGCTGGGCAAGGCAAGGGGGGCGCTATTTATGTCAACACCGGCACGGTAATTGCAGAGGGCAACCCCGGATACGTCAACAACATAGCTACGACCCCCGGCGGCACGGGTACCGATAATGCCAACGTATTTGGCACAGTCACCG
>DATNOY010000916.1:0-2757 GCA_036703495.1 Coleofasciculaceae cyanobacterium | reverse complement strand
CACAATCATGGCGGCAAATTCACCAATGGCGGCCAACCGCTCTCGCTCGATCAGTCGAGTTTGAGCAATTCGCAATTCCTCTGTCCGTTTGGCGACCTCCGCTTCTAACCTTTCAGTAAACTGCCGCTGCTGTTGGTATAGCAAGTAGTTGTCAATGGCAGTGGCCGCCCGTTCGGCAAACAGTTCAGCGATCCGCACTGCTTCAGCGGTAAACTGGCGCGGAGATTTACAGAAACAGCACACCGTGCCGATGACTTCTGAGTGGGCGGTTCGCAGCGGTACGCCCAGATAGGACAGATACTCGGCAGGCGGAATTTCATATTCTGGATGCATTTGGGCATTTTCAATGGTGAGCGATCGCCCCGTTTGCACAACCGTTCTGGTGAGGGAACCATACAGCGCCCACAACTGGCTACAGGTGCAAAGGTCACGATTGCTGGCCATCACCTGCTCTACCCCTGCTTGGCACAGCGTCACAACGGCCCAATCAACGCCTAGCAGCTGGCTAACGCCGCAGGCAATCTTGCCTAAATAACTATCCAACTCTCCTACGCGATAGCTCAGGGAAGATAAAACTTCTAAAATTTGCTGCTCTTGTTGCCAGGAGCGCGTTTGCTCAAGCGATGCGCCGCGATCGCCTGGTAATTCAGGTGACTGATAGCTTTGTGAAGAAGGATGCAATATCACACCTCTCAGGTTGGGACTGGCGTGCAGAATTTATCTTCTATCTGAAGGGTAGACCCTTAGTTTATCGCATCTGCTTTGTCAATTCTGTTCCAGGTCAGGCGTCAAACCGTTAACCTCTCTATGGCGCTTCGCGTTGGACTGCACACCATTGAGAACAGGCATAGAGTATCTCCCTTGATCAGCTACGTATCTCACCATACAAACTTGTCATGACAGGCTTGTTTTACTGAAGCAAAAGGCTGGAGATATTCTCATGGTTGGAACCCTACCCAAAACACAAAGCCTCGTCGAGCAAGCAAGAGAGTTGGGGCTAGAATTTTTCTTGGTATCCTATACGGATCTGCTGGGTGGCACTCGGGCCAAACTGGTTCCGGCTAGCAAGATTGCTGCAGTTGAGGCGGAGGGTGCTTTTTTTGCTCCGTTTGCCTCCAATTTAGGTTTAGGGCCAGATGCGCCAGATATTGCGGCAATTCCTGACCCCGCCTCGCTGATTGTGTTGCCTTGGCAGCCAAATGTGGGTTGGGTGGCCAGCGACGTTTATATGAACGGAGAACCCTTTGCGGCATCTCCCCGGGTCATCTTCAAGCAAGTCTTAGCACAATGTGCACAGCTGGGCTACAGCTTTAAAACGGGTGTAGAAGCTGAGTTTTTCTTACTCAAGAAAACGGAGCAGGGCTACCAGGTCGCTGATGATCTGGATACGGCTGTTCGGCCCTGCTATGACCAACTCAATCTCATGCGGCAGTTTGGCTTCATTTCTACCCTGGTGAGCTATATGGAGCAGCTGGGCTGGGAACCTTACCAGTGCGACCATGAAGATGCCAATGGACAATTTGAGCTGAACTGGACGTTTAATGAAGCGTTGGTGACTTGCGATCGCCATGTCTTTTTTAAGTACATGGTGAAAACCCTGGCCGAACAGCGGGGTCTAACGGCCTCGTTCATGCCCAAACCCTTCAGCCACCTGACGGGGAATGGAGCGCATGTGCATCTCAGCTTGTGGAACAACGGCAGCAATGCGTTTTTAGACGAGAGCAATGAACTGGGGCTGTCTGACTTGGGCTACGAATTTTTGGGCGGTGTGCTCAACCATGCCCAGGGATTGGCTGCCCTCTGTGCGCCTACTATCAATTCCTACCGTCGGATTGGAGCCACCACTACCACCTCTGGCAGTACTTGGAGTCCACGCTATCTTTCCTATGGTGGCAACAACCGTACCCACATGCTGCGCATTCCTGACAAAGGCCGGTTTGAGTGCCGTCTTTTAGATGGGGCTGCAACGATGTATTTGGCCCAGGCGGGGCTGTTGGCAGCGGGGCTAGCAGGGATGTCCAATCATTTACAAGCAGGCGATCGCATTGATGAAAATATGTTTGTCCGAGGTTCAGAGTTTACGAGCCTTAAAACTTTGCCCACCAGCCTACTAGAAGCCCTGCGTTATCTAGAAGCAGATGAAGTGCTGATGACGGCTCTGGGTGAGCAAGCCGCCAAAACCTTCCTCAGCTTCAAGCATCAAGAATGGGATGCCCACAACGCTGAGATTACGGCTTGGGAGGTAGGGCAGTATATCAACGTTTAGGCGCTAGATGCCAGTACAGAAACCGGGTTGCTTGACCAGAAGCTCCATTTTGGAGGCAATGGCGAAAAACCCGGTCTGGGCTACTTTGAGTTCTTGAACCGAGAGAAATGATGCTCTCAGGTGCTGTGCCTCCTGGCTGTGAGGGCTGGCTGGGAACGCTAAAGATAGGCTGTAAAGTCTTCGCTGAGAAACAGCGCGCGTTCAGCCTTTCTGCGGCGGGTTAAACCGGGTAACTCGCCATTGTCTCCTTTGTTCCAGCGTAGAAATTGGTCGGCTGCACCTTGATAATCTCCCTGATTTAGCAACAGCAGCAGCGTTGAACCTGCCAGCGCATTCTCACCGACGTTGTAGGCAAAGGAGACTAACGCCGAAAATTGATCCTGATTCAGCTTCACTTCTACCAGATTGGTGACGGCATTCTCAAATTTTGCTAGATCCCGCTTCAGGAATTCTTCAGCCTGGGCTTCTGTAATTTGCATTCCTGGAAACAC
>DATNOY010000915.1:0-3242 GCA_036703495.1 Coleofasciculaceae cyanobacterium | reverse complement strand
TTCAAGAAGGAGGGCAGGGCAATAGCAGCCAGGATGCCAATGATGATGATCACGACCAATAGTTCAATCAACGTGAAGCCTGACTCGGACTTCTTGCGGTTGACCATGTGCTGCAAAAACTTGGCTTGAAATTCAGATTTCATGAGGTGAAGCTCCTTGAGTTGCGGGATGTGTGGATTTCTTGCTCCTAGATATAATCTGCCCACTCTTTCAAAGTTTCATATCACCCCGCCAAAAACTTCTTAGCCTCAACCGATAGCCTCATTAGGTTGTTCCAACAACACATACAAGAAGGCATCCAGGCGATTGAGCAGATCTTTGACTGCCGCAAACGCTTGAACCTCGGTTGTGGGTTCTAGAGTCACCGGATCGACTGCCCGAATGGAGCGGTAGCGCTGAGCGATCGCTTGAATGGGCTGGGCGCTTTCCCAGAGGGGCAACAGACAAGCCGCAACAGTCGGTTCTAATCTAACCGGCGCTAAAGACGGCAGCGGCACATCACGGCTTATATCAAACGCTTGTCCTTCTCGGATGCAGCGAATCAATTCTTCTCTCATGCGATCGGTCCGGATTTGGGGATGCAGGTGAGCGATCGCCGTTTGCCAATCCGCGTCCTCCCACTCATCAACCGAAACCCCTACTTCAGTGGGATGACCACACCAGAAATCAATCAGGCGATGCACAGGATTGAGTAACTCAAACAGGTGCAGCTTTTCTTCAGTGGAAGCACTCGCCAAACCCATCCCTAATAAAGCCGGCAGATTGTCTGTGTCCTTAAATAGGTTCAGCACATCCCAATGTCGCCACTGCACCACGCTAATGAACTCTAGATGGGTTTCCTCCAGCATGGCAAAGGTTTCTGGGATAGTGAAGCCTTTATCTCCCAGGAGCAAATAGTTCATGTTCACCATCTGGCTGAGCACTTCCACATTGGTTTGAGAATCGGCGTTCATGCGCTGCCAAGTTTGAGCCTTGAGCAGCACATCGTCGTTCAATGCCCTCATCGTTTCTAGGACTGCTTCCTCCTCAAACTCAGTGGGAACCTGCTCAACTAGCCCCATCATTTTGAAGACAGCTTGCCCTCGATAAAAACTCTCTCTTTGATAAGCGTTGTGTAGATTAACACGGATCAGCCCTTGAGGTTTAAGAACCGACTTGAGGGCATTGAGTCCGGCAACGGGATCAGGCAGGAGATACAGCACTTCATCGCAGTTAATATAGTCAAACTCTAAACCGAGTTGAGCGATGTCATAGAGGGAGAGGGCATAGAATTCGGCATTGTCAAACCCATGAAATTCTAATCGCTGACGCGCTAACTTGATGGACTCTTCGGAGAGATCAACGCCCACAATTTTTGCGCCCGGATTGGCTTCTGCCAGCATCAGAGATTTGTAGCCACTGCCGCAACCCGCATCCAAAATCACCCGTCCTTTCGGATCTATCACCTGCCTGTAACGCAGGTAATAAGACGTAACTAAGTTATGAATATAAAGGTCGTCGTAGCGCTCCTTAGGCGATTGATCGATCGGATATCTGGGATAAGGGCCGCGATCGTACTGTCCACGAATTTTTTCAAGTTCTGCTTCTGGAAGGGGAAAATTCACAAGATAGCCTCCGGTTACGTGGAGATATAGACAACTTTGGCAGGGTGGTCTGCTCTTAGATTGCCCCAATTCGGGCAAAATCACTCAGGTTCAATGCTCAGCCCTCAGTTGAACCACTGAGTAAAACCGTCAACTTTTTAAGAACTTTATTTTCTCATCTCTGAAATCCCTCATCCTGACGCACGGGTTGTACAATGATCGGTTGTATTCGACGCTACGACCCTTGATAGAACGTTATACTCTGCCCGAAATGGGCGAACTGTGGACGGAAACTTATAAGCTAAAGACCTGGCTGCAAGTCGAGATTGCTGTTTGTGAGGCACAAGCAGAGCTAGGCTATATTCCCGCCGAGGCAGTGGAAACGATCAAGGCGAAGGCAAACTTTGACCCCAAACGGGTCTTAGAGATCGAGCAAGAAGTGAAGCATGATGTGATTGCTTTCTTGACCAACGTCAACGAATATGTGGGCGAGGCAGGACGCTACATTCATCTGGGTATGACCAGTTCTGATGTCCTGGATACGGCGTTGGCTTTGCAGCTCGTGGCCAGCCTAGATGTAATCATGACTCACCTGGAGCAGCTGATCCAGGCAATTCGCTATCAGGCACAGCAGCACCGGGATACGGTGATGATTGGGCGATCCCACGGGATTCACGCAGAACCCATTACCTTTGGGTTTAAGCTGGCGGGCTGGTTAGCAGAAGTATTGCGGCATCGCGATCGCCTATGCCAGGTGCAAAAGCACATTGCGGTGGGCAAAGTGTCTGGCGCTGTGGGCACCTATGCCAATATTGATCCCCAGATTGAAGCGTTGACTTGCCAAAATCTAGGACTAGAGCCTGATCCCGCCTCTACTCAGGTGATTTCTCGCGATCGCCATGCGGAGTATGTGCAGGCTTTAGCACTCTTAGCCGCTTCTATTGAGCGGTTTGCTGTGGAGATTCGCAATCTCCAGCGCACGGATGTGCTGGAGGTTGAAGAATATTTTTCCAAGGGGCAAAAAGGATCATCGGCAATGCCCCACAAGCGCAATCCGATTCGCTCGGAGCGGCTGACGGGACTGGCGCGGATCATTCGAGGGCATTCGGTCGCCGCTCTAGAAAATGTCGCTCTCTGGCATGAGCGGGACATTTCCCATAGTGCTGTAGAACGGGTTATGTTTCCTGACTGCTGCATCCTGACGCACTTTATGCTGGTGGAAGCGACGAATTTAATCAAAAACTTACTGGTTTATCCCGACAATATGCTGCGCAACATGAACCGCTATGGTGGCGTAGTTTTCAGCCAGCGCGTCTTGTTAACGCTTGTCGAAAAAGGACTGAGCCGAGAAGAGGCTTATGCAATTGTTCAATCTTGCGCTCATACGGCTTGGAATCAGGAAACTGGAGACTTCCATGCCTTGATTGCTCAAGATCCTAGAGTCACTGCCCATCTATCGCCTGACGAAATTGAGGCTTGCTTTGACCCTCAACAGCATCTCAAAAATCTCGATCGCGTGTATCAACGGCTCAATATTTAGCTCAGCGGTTCTATGGGTTGCACCCAAATCAACCTAAATTATTTTTGAGAGCTTCACGAGGGCTTTCAAAGCCATAGTTACTATAGTTACTTATGTGAGGAGTGGAGGACTAGAGACTG
>DATNOY010000914.1:0-5206 GCA_036703495.1 Coleofasciculaceae cyanobacterium | reverse complement strand
CAGAACCGATGAATCCCAGCGAAAAACCACCTGTGCTGCTGTTGCATGGGTTGCCCTCTCAGAGCTATGGCTGGCGGCATATTTTGCCTGCTCTGGCAGCACAAGGATTTCGAGCGATCGCTCCGGACTGGATTGGCTTTGGTCGATCGGCCCAGCCAGATAAGCGGGATTTTGCTTACACCCCTGATGCCTACATTACGGTGCTGGCAGAGTTCTTGCAGGCGCTGGAGATTGAGAAATTTTCTTTAGTCGTTCAAGGCTTTGTGGGTTCGGTCGGACTCCAGTATGCGTTGCGCCATCCTGAGCAGATCGATCGCCTGGCCATCCTCAACACGCCGCTGACTCCTGATGCCAAACTACCCTGGAAGATCAAGCAGATGGGACTCCCCTTGATTGGGGATATGTTGACTCAAGATCCCTTATTGGTCGATCGCACCTTAGAAGGTGGCGGCGGGTACCGGGTAGAAGACGCTGATTTGGATGTCTATCGTCGTCCCTTCCTCAAAAGTTCCGATGCGGGACGGGCATTGTTGGCGATCATTAAAAATCTTCAGCTGCCGCAGGTCACCGCAGAAATTCAGACCGGATTTGCCAACTGGCAGAAGCCTGTTTTGGTGGCTTGGGGTATCAAAGATCCCTGGTTGCCTCTGAGTCTTGCAGAAGCTTTCACCCACCAAGTTGCCGATGCCGAACTTTGTCAGCTGGAAGAAGTAGGGCACTACCCTCAAGAAGATTGGCATGAGAAGGTCAGCGACGCCCTGCTTCCCTTTCTCCGCCGTCAGGCTATCTAAATCTTGTGGCGATGGGTAAACCCTGCACTCCACTCTAAAAATTGATAGCCCGCCAGATGAGACAGCCCTGCCACAAAATAATTGCCACTCGGTCAGCCCTCAACGCTGCCCGTCCCTAAGTCCTATGTCTAATTCCTGTTGATTTAACTGTTGTATAGCGCTTCTCTGCCTAGTGAGGTATGAGCTATTTTTTGAGAGCCGCGCTCCGCACGGCTCTCAAAAAATAACCGTACTTTATTCGAGCGCGAAGCCCTATATCTACTCAGTCAGGTTGAGAGCTTGCCTGTATAATGGCTTGACATCCCTGAAATGATTTTCAGGGGTGGAGTTTTTAGAGTCTGTGCAGTTGCAGTTTTCAAGTCTCTGTCTGTGAGAACCGCTAGGTTAGCTATGCAAAACCCTGCAGCTGAGCAGTCCTCTTGGCAATGACTTATGAACTGTGACTTAAGCCTGTCTTGATTCAAGCCCTCTGTGAACCTGCACAAAAACCGTGATTGCGATTTACCCCGGCAGCTTTGATCCAATTACCCGAGGTCATCTAGACATCATTGAGCGCGGCTGTCGGCTCTTTGAGCAGGTAATTGTGGTAGTCTTTCGCAATCCCAATAAAACGCCTCTATTCTCAGTGCAGCAGCGCATTGAGCAAATTCGCCAATCTACTCAACATCTGCCTAATCTGGAAGTTGATAGCTTTCAAGGTTTGACGGTTACCTATGCCCAGATGCGGAAAGCCAAAGTGCTTTTAAGAGGGCTGCGAGCCGTCTCAGATTTTGAGCTGGAGTTGCAAATGGCTCATACTAACAAAACTCTGGCTAACGACATCGAAACTGTCTTTCTCGCAACTTCTACCGAATATAGTTTCCTTAGCAGTAGTAACGTCAAAGAAATCGCCAGGTTCGGCGGTCCTGTTGATCACCTTGTTCCTCCCACTGTTGCCTTAGATCTTTACCAATGCTACGCCAAAACTCCAATCGAACCAATCAAAACTCACGACGATCGAACTCCAACTCAGGAGGAAACTCGGGTCGAGCCGCCTATGGAGAAACGCGAATCGGAGGAGTCGATATTCAACGGGAGCTAAATAAGCTAGAGGAAATGATCCTGGATAGCATTCGCGTGCCGCTGAGTCGGCTGACGCTGGTGGATGAGGAACAGTTGCTGGATCAGCTAGATTTAGTGCGTCTGAATTTGCCGACTGCGTTCCAGGAAGCAACCGAAATCGTTGTACACAAAGAAGAAGTGTTGATGGATGCGGAGCAGTATGCTCAAGAGATTATTGCCAGCGCTGAACAAAGAGCTGCTCAAATTCTTGATGAAATCAGCATCATTCGACAGGCCGAAGGTGAGGCTCAGCGCATTCGACAACAGGTGCAGCAAGAGTGCGAAGCCATGCAGCAGCAAACGCTTGCCGATATTGATCAAATCCGGCGACGGGCGCAGCAGGAGCTAGAGGATATGCAAAGGTTGGCGCTTGTGGAATGTGAAGAGATTCAACGGGGGGCAGATGACTATGCCGATCGCGTGCTGCGGGACATGGAAGACCGGCTGTCTGAAATGATGCGGATTATTCGCAACGGTCGTCAGCAAGTTCAGGCTAATCCGCCCTCTTCTAGATCGCCGCAGTCCGAAAATTATCCTCCCAATCGGCTACCGCCTTCAGGAGGAAGATATTAAGGCTCTGAGAATCTGAATTTGCCAGGCTGAGGGCGATCGCCCCCACTGGGATCTGCGGCCTTGATACTTGATCAACGGAGAGGGGGAGATTCGAACTCCCGGTGACTTTCGCCACACTCGATTTCAAGTCGAGCGCATTCGACCACTCTGCCACCTCTCCAAACTTATTGAGTGCGAGTAAATGAATCCTACACTAAATTAACACTCCTTGCACCACTCAGCTGCATGTCTCCTTCCTATAGCGATTTGATTGAACTGCGGGCTCAAGCTAGAGTTCTCCTAGGTCTAACCACAATCGCCTGGATCATTCACTGGATTAATTGGGGACTCTTGGGCGGCTGGCTGAATCGTATGTTCGGGCTGCGTCCCAGAAACCTTTGGGGGTTAGTTGGCATTATCTGTGCGCCTTTTTTACATAGCAGAGGCAGTCATTTGCCTGGAAACACGCGCGTTTTTTTGTTACTGGGTTGGTTTGTGCTGCTGTTGGGGCTACATGTGTTTTATCTAGTGACACTGTCTATCGCCTGTTTCAGCGGTCTTGGCGTCTGGCTATTTGGTAAGGGGGGGCGGTACTACGTAGGAGCCAGCGGCATTACCTACGGCTATCGCGGTTTTTTGTTAATCTATGGCATCACTGCAGGCAATGCTATCGCCTTCATTCTGGCATTGGTGTCTGGATTCCTTTACCGAGATAGAATCTTGGGCACTCAATTTGCCTCGGCTGGCATTTTACCGGGCAACAATCCCCGTATGGCTTGGGATGGTCATCTGTTTGGCTTCATCAGCGGTATCTTGATTGGTTTAGTTCTTAGCGATATGCGCTTGTCTTAAGGATTACGAATTGATTAAAACCGAACGTTTAATTTTTGAAAGCGTGACAATGCCGCGCTTTCAAAAATTAAGTTTTGGGTTTCATTCAATTCACGTTCTAAGCCTCTGGTGCCAAGGCTGTGTTGGACTAAAACCATGGACAGGCTCAAACGCTTGGGATAGTTTAGAAGCAATGCGATCGCTGTTTGGCGGCAGTCGGACTCACTCCTCCAGAAATAAAACTAGCTTCAGGTATGACTTCAGCAGATGCAGATCTTCTTAATTTTTCTGCCCATGCCAGAGTGTTGTTAAGTTTAACGGCGATCGCCTGGCTGGCTTTTGCGCTGAACTTTGGCAATTGGCTCACTCGGCTATTTGCGTTGCGTCCTAGAAATCTATGGGGGTTGCTGGGTATTCCGCTGTCTCCGTTCCTGCATGCCAATATGCAACATCTGACGGGTAACACCAGTGCTTTCTTACCGCTGGCCTGGTTTGTGATGTTGCAAGGCATCCATGTTTTCTACGTTGTGACCATTGGCACAGTGCTAGGCAGTGGCATTCTTACTTGGCTATTAGGCAGGGCAAAAGCTTATTATGTTGGCGCTAGCGACTTAATCTATGGCTATCAGGGCTTTTTGCTAATTTATGGAATCATTGCAGGCAACTGGATTGCGCTATTGCTGGCAGCCGTCTCCATTTACCTGTACGGAAAAGCCCTGACAGGTTACACCGTTCGGTTTGGCAGCAAAGAGTTTACGGCTGCCTCTGGAATACTGCCCAACAGCGATGTCCCAAACCTGGCCTGGGAAAGCCATCTTTTTGGCTTTGTGGTTGGCGGGCTGCTTGCTTATCTATTGGGCGTGATGAAGTTAGACCACTACTAGTCGCAAATGTTACTAGTCGCAAATGTTACTAGTCGCAAATCTGGCTCAACTCCATTGCAGGGTGAGGATGTCGATACAAAACCGTTTCTGATTCAACCTCAAAATCAGGATTGACCCACACTAACGACGCCTGAGTCACAGCGCCTGCCTCTAGCGTGACCAAAGAAAAATTGCGAACTTTGCCAACGGGAGTATCGACAATGCGAGGAACGCTAGCCGCATTAAGATAAACGGTGCCGTTTTGGACATCGCTCATTTTGCGGAGACGCTCTTTGGTATGGCGGAGGGAGTGGTGCATATGGCCAAAGGCTACGAGCGGCACGTTTTTGCCTAAGGCACGGGTTTGAGCGATCGCCATCTCAAAATCTGGATCGCCATGATCGCCGCCGAGCGGTTTCCAGTCTTTACCGCACGGATCTTCGGGAGCCGCGCCCAATCCAGTTGGGCCGCAGTGCCCAATGAAAATTACAGTTTCAGCAGCGGTACTGCTAGCCGCTGCCACAATAGCGGCGGCTGATTCTTCGAAACTGTTGACGCCAAACTGGGTCTGATAAAAGCCTTCATGCTTCCAGGCTGAACCACCCCAGCTAAAGGGACGCGCCCCAACTACCGCCAGCCCAAGTTCTGGAAAATCTAGTTTGCTATAGCCAACGTGGCTGTCACCCAGCAAATCCAGCTGGGTCTGTACCCCGTCTGTAGGGGTGGTTGCCGATCTCAGCCCTTTACCCCAATCGGTTGCAGTATACCAGGCATCATGATTGCCCAGAATTACCGCTTTAGGAATCTTCAGGCTGGCAACCGATTGCACAACCTCAATGGATTCATTACCAAAATCGCCAATCAGCAAGACGAGATCGATTCCCAAATGCTGCAGTGCCGCTTCATCTTGACTATCCCATGCATCATGGACATCTCCCACCACGGCAATTTTGATAGAAGAAGAGAATGAATTAGAGACCATCTACCTTTTCAATGTGTTCACGAATAGTATTGAGATCTATATACCGATCTGTAACATTACGCAGTTCTCTAGCAATCATTCCTTCT
>DATNOY010000913.1:0-11064 GCA_036703495.1 Coleofasciculaceae cyanobacterium | reverse complement strand
TACCCATTCCCACTAGCAATCATGACTATCTTGCCGAGCTAGGTTACCTGACTCACGATAACCGCTGGCTAGGAATTGCTCGTTCTATTCATGTGCGAGTTCCTTAGTTTCAACCATTCAAACCAGGAAAAATATCATGAGCCTATTCTTTGATTTACTAAGTTCAATCAACAATCCCAACCAGCAAGGTAGCGTTGCCCAGCTAGAGAGCATTACTACAAATATTCAAAAAGTCGGTGCTGAACAAGGGATTGATTCTTCCAAGATGGGTTCCATCATGTCTGTTTTGGGAGATTACTTGGGTCCAGCACTGCAGCAGCAGCAGGATAGCAACCCATTGCCCGCGATGCTAGGACAGCTGGCAAGCGGTAATGCCACAGCTCTCCAATCCCTATTTTCACCCCAGTGGCAACAACAGGTGGTGCAGGGAATTGCTCAAAAAACGGGCGTTAGCCCTAATACTTTACAGGGAATGCTACCCGTCCTGCTTTCGTCGGTCATGGGGCTGTTGCATATGGGTGCTGGAAAGCCTGGTGTTGGGAGTGGCAATTCCCTACTGAATGCTTTTCTAAGTGGCGACACAGGGAATGATCTAGGAACAGTTTTTCAGTTTGCTAATCGGTTCCTCAATGCACCGCAATCTTAGACCTAAAAATCTGAGGCTATAAATTGCTCTGCAAATTGCTCTGCAAATTACTCAGGTCAGAATCTCATCAGGGCAAAGACTCTGGATAACAGTTCGCCATTAGCAGTTGTGCTTCTTCATTAGGGTTTTATATTATGAGCCAGCAGTACTTTACAGATAGCGAATGGGAAACTTTACTGCAAGCACCTGTACAAGCAGCAATTGGTGTAACGCTTGTGGATAAAACAGATCCGGTTTCCTTTTTAAATGAAACCCGAACTGCAATTCAGATTCTAGCCGCTGAGCAACAACGGCAAGATATTTCTAGCGATTTAGCAAGATCGCTCGTTACTTCTCTGAAAGAAGAGGATGCCAAGGAAGCCCTGCAAGGGGATCAATTGTTGTTGCAAAAGCAATTTGAATTACTAGGAGCCTTGCAAGGGCTAAAAAGTGCATCAGATGGACGCAAAAGCACTCTTGAATATTTCAAGCAAATAGAATCGATTTTGGCCAGCAAAGTTACTGCCGTTCAAGCAGCAGAGTTTAAGAGCTGGATTTTATCGATCGCACGTCAAGTAGCGGAAGCAGTGAAGGAAGGTGGACTGTTTGGTGTGGGGGGTGAGCGGGTCAGCCGGGAGGAAGCTGCAATGCTCTCAGATATGGAAAAAGCATTGAACTTCAAATCTTAACCGTTTCAGCGTCTTCGTTAACCAGAGTTGCGATAAAGCATGAACAAATATTTCCCAGGAGGATAACGGATGATTGTTTTTTTGATTTCCGTTGTTGTAACGGCAATCAGCCTATTAATTATTTCTAAACTGCCAACGGGTGTTGAAATTGACAACCCCTTCATTGCTCTCATTGCAGGTGGGATTATTGGTGCATTTGACGGACTCTGGGGGCTTTTTCCAAATTGGTTTAGAACGACCACGGCTCTCTTGAGCTTAGGGCTGATTCCTTTAATTGGAAGCATCATTGTCTTTAGCTTAGCCGCCTGGTTGATTGAAGGCTTCCGGTTAAGATGGGGCTTGGGTAGTGCCATCTTGGGAGCGATCGCCTTGGCGATTGTTAATTCTATCCTCTTTTTCATTTTGCGTCAGATTGGCTTAATAGCCATTTGATCAATCCCTCAGCGTCCGATCGAACCAGTCCAGAATGCCCAGAAATGCTACAGAGTTGCGCTCCTGTCTAGCTGCAACACTTCTAATTACCCAGCTTTTGCCATTGCCATAGCTTGATGGTCTTGTCGGCTCCGGCACTCACTAGCGTTTGATCAGCCCGAACAGCAACAGATAAAATCCAATCTGAGTGAGCATCCCGAATTTCTTGAAATTTTTCGCTTTGGGTATCCCAGATTCTAATCGTTTTATCGAGACTACCGCTGGCGATCGTTTGATTGTTGATAAACGCCACGGTAACAACTTTATCCGTATGTCCTTCATAGGTTCGCAGCAGCTTACCTGTTTGCAAATTCCAGAGTTTGACATTTTTCTCCCAACTTGCACTGGCCAGCTGTTTACCATCAGGACTAATAGCCACGGCCCGCACCGTATCTCGATGTCCTTCAGGTTGACTCAAGGTACGAATTAACTCACCCGTCTCAGCATTCCAGATCTTGACCGTAAAATCCTGGCTACCGCTAACGATCGTCTTACCATCAGGACTGAGGGCCACCGAGTAAACTACATCCGTGTGTTCAGTCAAGGTATGGCGCACCGTTCCCGTCGGCACATCCCAAATTTTGATCGTGTTGTCCTGGCTACCGCTGACTAAAGTCTTGCCATCTTGGCTTAAAGCCACTGACCAAACTGGCGCAGTGTGTCCCTTCAACGTCTGCAGTAGCTTACCTGCCGTCATATCCCAAATTTTGATAGTCTGATCGGCACTCCCACTCGCTAAAAGCTGCCCGTCGCCACTCAGGCTGAGGGAACGAATGGGCGCAGTATGTCCATCATTTAGCGTATTGGGCACTTCTCCGGTGTTAAGATCCCAAACTTTGACCGGAAAAAATTGTCCGTTAAACGGATCGCGCTCCTCTCCACCACTAATCAACGTGCGATTGTTGGGGCTGAAAATTGCCGACCACACGGGCTTTGAGGTTGCAGGATGATCAGAGAGCGTTTTGACCAGAGAGAATTGGTGAGTATTGAGTGAAAACTGCTCTGGAGCAATCGCTTCAGTGGCAGTTGGAGTTCCAGATACAGGATGACCAGACTGAAACAGTCGAGGCACAGCAACTGCGATCGCTAGTGCTACCAGCGTACCGCCCCCCAGCAGCAGCCACCGACGGGAAGAGGAAGCAGCGGCATACAGAGCAGTCGGGGGCACCCCAGAAGCGGTTGTCTGCCGGATTTCTGCCGACGATGCACTGGAACGAGGCGGAAGGCGGAAGGGCACCCCTGCACTAACGGATTGCAGTGCTTCACTGAGTTCAGTAACGGATGCAAACCGATCTTCGGGTCTTTTTTCCAGGCAGCGTCTGACGATCGCTTCCAGGGCAGCCGGAATCGGTTCACAGTCTGCCTCCAAACGCATCGGCAGCGGAGTAGTGCGGGCATGAGCGCTCAGCCATTTCTCATTGCTAACTCGGTGCTGGCGAAAGTTAAACCCAAATGGATCAACCCCCGTCAACATCTCATAGAGAATCATGCCTAAACTGTAAATGTCCGCTCGCTCATCGACATCCCCTGCCAAATTAAATTGCTCGGGGGGTGCATAGTGACAAGTACCCAAAAATACTTCCGTGACGCTGGTTGTTTCGTTTTGCAGCGATCGAATTTTGGCAATCCCAAAGTCAATCACTTTAGCCAGTTCGCCTAAGGCAGAAGGAACCAGTAGAATATTGGCGGGTTTTAAGTCGCGGTGGATTACTTTAATCCGTTCACAGGTGCCTTCTGCACTCCACAGCACCACTCCTTCATGAGCTAAACGTAAGCCATCGCAGACCTGCGCAATGATATTACAGGTTTGATCGACCGGCAAACGTCGCTGCTCCTGCAGCCGTTCACCAAGCGTTTGTCCTTGCAGATACTCCATCACGTAGAAGGGATAGCCTTCGGAGGTGACGCCGTAATCTGTCACCTGAACAATATGGGGACTTTTCAGGGCAGCACAAAGGGTACATTCGCGGACAAACCGTTCTTGCAAATCTAAATCTTCCGCGATCGCCAGAGATTCTTTCAGCAACTTTAGCGCGACGGGTTTTCCCAGTCGAGTATCGGTTGCTATGAAAACTTCACCCATACCACCAACGCCTAAGCGTTCATCCAGACGGTAACGGTTGTGATCGCCAACGGAGCGACCAATCCAGGAATGGGGGGGCTGATTAGGAGACGAATGCTGGCTCAAGGTTATCACCATTGGAAGCTTTCTAACTTAAAAGTACTGCCAACACAAAACGCAAGCATGGAAATTCTGGGGTTCAAGAACCCAAATTATTTGTGCCACACGGCAATGGTTCCATCTCGACCGCCACTCACCAAAGTATTGCCATCTTGGCTGAAGGCAACCGATAAAATCCAGTCCGGATGCCCCGTGAGTGTCGCTAAGGGAGTTTGATTGTCTAAGTTCCAAAGTCGCACGGTATTGTCAATACCGGCACTGGCTAACGTTTTGCCATCTGGACTAATCGCCACAGAGATAATTCGATCGGTATGACCCACAAAAGAATGCAGTTCTTGACCCGTTTGGACATCCCAGAGCCGAATGGTGCCATCCCAACCTGCGCTGGCAATCCGTTGTCCGGTAGGGTCAAAGGTGAGGGCCCGCACAGCATTGGTATGCCCGGTTAAAGTCCGCAGTTCTTTACCTGTTTTCCAATCCCAGATTTTGATCAGTTTATCTCGTCCACCGCTGGCCAAAATCTGTCCATCCGGGCTAAAAGCGACTGGAAACAGCCGATCTTTGTGTCCGGTCAGCGTGCGAACCAGTTGCCCCGTCTTCAGATCCCAGATCTTAATCGTTCTATCTCCCGCCCCACTGGCTAACGTTTGACCATCGGGTGTAAACGCAACCGACCACAATACACCTTTATGTCCCGTTAACGTTTGTAGCAATGCTCCCGTTTCAATATTCCAGATCTTGATCACTTTATCTGCGCTACCCGTCGCCAGCGTTTTACCATCAGGACTCAGCGCGATCGTATGAATCACATCTTTATGTCCCTTAAGCGTATGGACAACCTTTTGACTATGGAGATCCCAGATTAAAACCGCATTGCCACTGACGGTTGCCATCACATCGCCATTGGAAGTTGGTGCAACCCACCAAGCGGCTCCAAGTCGTCCCATAAACATTTCAACCTTTGCTTTATCCCAGCCCGCACTGGCCGCACAATTGGGCAACGAGATTTGGGCATGAAAGGGCTGATTGGGATCGGGATTTAACGTATCGATCGGTAAATCACAGGGTCGTGAATTCAGTTTGAGCGCCGGATTGATCGCCTGCAAAAATTGTGGGCTTTGCCAACCTAATATTTCAGGTAAAACAAATATAGCGCCTGCGATCGCCAAACCTACCGCCGCATATTTAAACACGGTTAAATGCCGCATAGCCACACGAGTATTGACCACCGTGGTTTCATCCTGAAAATCAGAAGTTGCAGGCTGGGAACTGGAAATAGGGGAAGCAGGTTTCTTAGACATAGAAGCTCCTTAAGCTTTAAGGGAGAGAAGTATACTGATAAATCACATCACGCCGGAGAATCTTCTCGGATTAGAGCGTTACCCTCACCGCTATCCATCCAGTCATCGCCGCGATCGCCATTGCCGCCGTCATTTCCTGAAAAACCCAAAAAGCGATCGTTTTCAGCAGTCCTTTTCCCTGTATCGGTGCCTTTTGAACCGTTCTGCTGAACCATTGGAGTAGCTCCTCTTCATTGAATAGTTTCAAGTTAGAGGGCGATCGAGAAGAACTCGGGAAGATGGCGCACTAATCAAGTGCCAAGCGCTGTAAAACCAGTTTCGAAATATTTTTTAATTTAGTTGACGTGAAATGACAAGCATTTTATTCACTCTCACGTGAGGATTTAAAGTTGAGGATCAGGGTAGGGCATCCGTTCAATCTGGATAATTTGCCCTCAGGGAATTTCAGATTCTTAGCTGAATCTGAAACGCCTGCTTCGTCAGGCTTTCACGGACAACTGATAGCATCCCCAGTTTTTACCGTCTGAAAGCACACAGCCTCATAGTTGGATGGGTTGAATGGCAGGCCTTTAGAGATGCCCAATTTTCCTCATCGGCATACCCTTCCCTTTCTGGGTTGGATATTCAACTTGAGAAGTGGCTGGCACCTTGTACTAGCACCTTGTACTAACGGATTCCCCCAGAGTGCATCCAAGTCTAATCGGCTGAGTGTCATTTTTGATCACAGCAATTTCAACCGGTATTCACTTATGCATGAGCCAGTTTCAGCCCGATCGATCGAACCCCGCTGGCCCGTCGCCCTGACGATTCTCGTGGCGCTGCTCTTGACATGGGTTCTGCCCGATCGCATCCGTCTTTTTCCGCATTGGGTTCTTTACCTCCAGGTGATGGCGTTGCTGGGCTCAATGGTTGCGGTGTGGTGGACGGGGGGTAAGCGGCGTTGGCTCCGGGTGGAACGGGCGGTGATACTGATCTTTTGCCTCGTCATGGGGGTAGCCACCCTGGGAGGACTGGTCCAGCTGATTAAAGCGATCGTGACTGGCTCTAAAGCGATCGACGGTTTGTATCTGCTGACCTCTAGCATTGCGTTGTGGATCAGTAATGTGCTCCTCTTCTCGCTGCTGTACTGGCAGATCGATCGGGATGGCCCCGAAGCTCGGTTACACCATAGCAGTCGTCCTCCCGATTGGCTGTTTCCCCAGGCAGGTCTACCTGAGGACATGATGCCTAACTGGGAACCAACCTTTGTGGACTATCTATTCCTGGCATTTACTACCGCAACCGCGTTTAGCCCCACCGATACCTTACCCCTGACCTCACGGGCCAAACTGCTGATGATGGCAGAAAGCGCCATCTCCCTGGTCAACCTCGCCGCTGTGGCCGCCCGGGCCATCAATATTCTTGGCAGTTAGAGTAGTCAAGTTAGGAGCAGTCACCGTAGCCGATGCCTTAATCCCTAGAAGGTACGTCAAGTCATGCTGATCTGGGAACGGGGCGGACATGTTGATTGCCGGATTGCGAGTCAATATCCGACTTTAACGAATTCTGGTTCCTGGAAGAAAAGATGACCACTGCCGCAGCAAGCCGTTTAACCCTAAAGGGCGATCGCCATCAGTCCGAGTTTAAACTTTATCTGAAGTCTCTTAGACCAATTCAATATGAATGTTTTAACCATTGATATCGGCGGAACTAACATCAAATTTCTGGTGACCGGGCAAACAGAATCGCGGAGGTTTCCTTCTGGGCTGACCCTGACCCCCACAGGCATGGTTACCCAAGTTAAGGAGCTGACCCGTGACTGGCGCTATGACCGGGTGACGATCGGCTACCCCGGTTTGGTGCTTCAAGGTCGCATCGCTAGAGAACCCAATAACCTGGCTCCTGGATGGATTGGGTTCGACTTTGAAGCTGCTTTTGGCTGCCCCGTCAAGCTGATCAATGATGCGGCTATGCAAGCGCTGGGGAGTTATCAAAGCGGCACTATGCTGTTCCTGGGGCTGGGAACAGGCTTAGGGGCAGCTATGGTTGTTCAAGGAGTGGTAGTGCCGATGGAACTGGGTCATCTTCCCTACCGAAAAGGGAGCTTTGAAACCTACCTGGGTAAACGCGGCTTAGCGCGACTGGGTAAAAAAAAGTGGCGGCGGCATGTTGAGGCTACGGTCAACCAGCTGATCTCTGCCCTGGAACTGGATGATGTGGTGATTGGTGGCGGCAATGTTAAAAAACTAAAACAGCTCCCTAAACGCTGTCGTGCAGGGGATAACGCCAATGCGTTTCTAGGCGGATTTCGGTTTTGGGAAGAGGCGGACAAACGCACTCTGTCTTCAACTGCTCGTGCTTGATGGTGCAAAAACTATCGAACAAACAGTTCACAATCAACCCTTTGAACTATTTTTCTTAATCCATTCATTTCAAGCACGCAAAATTAATGAATTAGGCAACAAATTAGAATGGAATAATGGTTAATCCGATGAACTCAATGAACCTACAATATCTGGACAAGATTAATTCGTAAATCTCTGCCTGTAAAGGCTTTTTAGACTTGAGTTTTTAGCATTTTTCATCTAATCCAATGATCATGATTTAACCCGCAAAGCTGCAGGTTAGCTGGAAGCATAACACCTAATATAGCAATCCCAAATCAGTTGTGAGATTTTCCTGTTGTACGTCTGCGTAGTCTGGGCATCGCCCAAACGCTCGCACTGGACTGCGGGCAAGATTCCCGCACTACAAATTCTCACAACTCAAAATTCTCACAACTCAAATAGGATTGCTATACAAAGAAGGATTTCTAGCAAAAGTATTGAACGCTAACTTAAAGTGAGAAAACCAGTTTATTTTGTGGGTCACACATTTTATTTTTGATAAAAAATAAGCTGCTTAATGCCTCTTCTGTCAATAAGTAGGGCTTTAAAGTTACTTCAACACCAAAATTGTAAATTTTACCGGCAAGATTTAATACTCCCGGGTTTCTAGCTATATCTCCATTATTAAAATAGCAATTCTGTAGATTGGTTTAAAACATGCAACTGAACACAAGAATGGGGTTTAACCTGTCAATTAATTCTGCAGATAATGAAGACTGTTTATTTATTTTGGGCACCTTTTAGCTCGTGTTAAAAATTGATTCATTTGGCAAATCCTGAGAGACATTAAATGAAATCGATGGGAAAATAAGATTAGTTGAAAAACATCATTATTCATCGTTTAGGATTTAATTTTTTAAATTCAGGAAGATTATGAATAATCAAAATAAGGACCTCGACCTAATTAAGAACCAGATCTAAAACCCTGTGCCGCCCGCTGCGCGGGCGGCACAGGGTTTTAATGTTTTATATTCAATTGTGGCTATCTACTGACTCTCTCCATCTGCTCTCTCCATCTGCCCAGAAACCTCGTGATCCATTACGTGAGATGGACGACTGGGATGCCTCTTTAGAACGACTGTTTGAATCGGACACGGATGCGTCTGAATTGTATTTGTAAATGACCCCGAATCCCTGGACGAACGGGATTTTGGACGTAAAGACGATTGAGTTAATCTGCATTGGCTTAAACGCCGCCTGCGCGAATTCGCAACCGAGCGGAACGCGTCATCATATCCGTGCGGACCAGCATTCACAGCAGCGATCGCCTTAAACGTTTGAATTTGAAGTGAATTTGCAGAGTTTTGAAACGAATGGGAGAACAACGCATGACCACCACCGCTACCCCCATCCTGACTGCACAAGAGCAGGCTATTGCCGAGGGCAAAAAGGTATTGCACGGAACTGCAACCGACCGGGTCCTCAGAATGTTTGACGCTATTCGCTCCTCTGGCCCGCCCCGCGTTGCCTTAGAACGGGCGGTCTATTTCACGGAATCCTTCAAGGACACGGAAGGTCAGCCGCTGGTCTTGCGCTGGGCCAAAGCCCTGAAACACATTGCAGAAAACATCTCCGTCACGATCTTTGACGATGAGCTGATCGTGGGTCGGCCCAATACCTGGTTCGGACGGTACACCCTGGTCTATCCCGAGCTTGACGGCACGATCATCCAAGAGGGTGCAAAAGCGTTCATTGAAGCCAAAGAGGCTGGAGCCCCGGATGCTGTTACCGTCACCGATGAGGACAAGCAGATCATTGATGAGGTGCTGTTCCCCTACTGGAATGGCAAGGACTTTACCCCGAACTTCATCAAGGCTCTGCCTCCTGAAACCCGGCACTTGTGCTGGGGGTCTGATCCTGAAAACGTCGGGACTAAGTTTTCGTTTGTGATCATCTCGACTTCGACCATGCGGCATTCCCAAAACTGGGTGATCGACTTTGAGAAGATGCTGACGCGGGGCTGCAAGGGCCTGCGAGAAGAAGCCCAGGCTCGCCTGGATGCATTAGAAGACCCGCGCGATCTGGCCTTCAAGAAGCCGTTTTATGAAGCGGCCGTCATTACCTGCGATGCGTTGAGCCTGTTTGCCAAGCGCTACTCCGAATTGGCCGCTCAGATGGCCACCACCACCACCGATCCTCAGCGCAAGCAGGAATTGGAGGAGATTGCCGCCATCTGCGCCTGGGTGCCCGAAAATCCGGCCCGTACCTTCCGGGAAGCGATCCAGGCCCAGTGGTTCACTCAGCTATTCTCGCGTCTGGAGGAGATGGTCGGCGGACAGATCAACCAGGGTCGGATGGATCAGTATCTCTATCCCCTGTACAAGCAGGACCTCGAAGCAGGCCGGATCACCCCGGAAAGCGCGCAGGAGCTATTCCAGTGCCTTTGGCTGCACATGATGCAGAGCATCGAGTCCCAGATGTCACCATCCGCCGCCAAGGGCCGTGAGGGATTCTCCCACCACGAGACGGTGACCATCGGTGGGCAAACTCCCGACGGTCTCGACGCGACGAATGAGCTTTCTTACGTGATTCTGGAATCAACCCGACCGCTCAAATGCAGTTACCCGGAGTTGGGAGTCCGAATCCACGCCAATACCCCTGATCGGTTTCTCCATGCCGTGGTTGAGACCATCAAGGACGGCAAAGGCTCGCCCAAACTGATTAATGACGAGTTCATGGTGCCGTGGTACCTGAGCAACGGGATCGAGATGTGGGAAGCCCTGGATTACGCTATGTCGGGCTGCTCAGAATCGCGCCTGCCCAACCGCGAAACCCATAAGACTGGCAACGGTGGCATCAACTACGGGGCTGTCATGGAGATGACACTGCGGGATGGCCGGATGAAGATCTACCAGGACGAGCAGTTTGGTCTGAAGACGGGCGACCCCAGAACCTTTAAGACCTACAATGACGTGTGGAATGCCTTCAAGATGCAGCTTGAGAACGTCGTCAAGCACATCATGATCCAGAACTATATCGCGACCTCCCAGAAGCCCAAGTACATCGCAGCGCCGCTGGCCTCCACGCTGCATAACCTGTGCATGGAGCACGGCAGGGATCTCCACACCCACGCCGATTACATCCCAGGGGCACTGGATGCCTCCTGTATTGACGGGCTGGGCGGGTTTGCCACCTGCATCGACTCTCTGGCAGCCATCAAGCACCTGATCTATGACACCAAGCGGCTCACCTGGGACCAGTTGCTAAACGCCCTGGAGAAGAACTGGGAAGGCGAGGAGGCGATTCGCCAGATGTGCCTCAGTGCGCCGAAGTATGGCAATGGCATCGAGTGGGTCGATGCGATCGGCTACCAGATCCAGCGCACGATCATGGAGTATGCTCACAACCATCCCAGGCCCCATGGTCAGAGCGCCAATATGCGCATCATTCCGATCACCTTCCACAACCCCTGCGGCAGGGTGACGATGGC
>DATNOY010000912.1:0-9377 GCA_036703495.1 Coleofasciculaceae cyanobacterium | reverse complement strand
CCTGCCTCAACCCTGGATGTGATTGGAGGAATTCTGCGGAATCCGCTGCGCTTGCTGGTAGAACTGGTCACGCCGTTCGATCCGACCGTTCGCTACCTGCTAGGACAGTGGGTTCCCCTCGCCTTTATCCCGGTGATTTCTCCAAGTGCCTGGATTTTGGCAGGCTTTCCCATGCTTAAGGTGCTGATTCAGCAGGAAAGTATTACTGCCCTGTCGCTGCACTTGCGTTACGCCATGACTTTGGTGCCAGGACTGTTCTATGGTGCCATTCTTTGGTGGCAAGCCCATCCTCAGTTTTTCCAGCCGCGGTTTCGCCGGATCTGGATTGGCTGCATCATTCTGTCGCTGTTTTTCACCACTACCTCCAATCCCAATCGGGTTTTGTCGTTTGCAATCCCAGATTCGTTTCAACCCTGGGTGTATGTCTCGCCGCCACGCCAATGGCAGCATAGTCAGGCGATTCAGTCTTTGCTGGCCCAAATTCCGCCGGACGCCAGCGTCACAGCGACCGACCATGTAGTAGCCCATGTTTCCAGTCGGCGGCAGGTGCTGCGATTCCCGATGCAGCGATTGCGGGACGATCGCGATAAAACCATCCGAGTGGAGTATGCGATCGCAGATCTGTGGTATCTCCAACAGTATCAGTCCGCCTTCGAGGATTATCGAAACAGCCTCCAGGAGGCGATCGCAGCTGTTGATCAACTGCAAACTCGTCGCTATGGCGTGGTTGGCTTTCAGGATGGTGTGATCTTGATGCGGTGGAAGGCAGCGTCAGTGCCAGCAGCGCTAGCCGATTGGTCAGCCTATCGCCAGTCCGTGAAAAATAAAGTTTAAGTAGGTAGTCATAGTTTTAAATATAAAACCTTAAGACCCTGTGCCGCTCGCTGCGCCGCCTGCGCAGAGTCTTAGATCTGGTTTTCAATGACGCTGAGCTACTTAGGGATCTGCGGGAAAATCGTATACCCATGTAGGGGCGCAAGGCCTTCACTGGTTTCAACTTAAGCTAACTCTTTCAAGAGAAGCAATACAATTTAAGTAGGATGAGTGTGGGACTAGGAGGGCAAGCGATGGCTCGAAGTCGTCCTTGGTCAAGTGCAAATGCCGATTTACGGCGGCGTACGCAGGTGCCTGCTCCTGCAATTGAGGAAATTGAGCAAAGCTTACTGAGACATCTCAGTGCTGCAAGTTTTAAGCCATTGAGTGGTCTCAAAGGAACGCATGGCAAAGCCCTGCGAGAACGATTGCTAACTCTACCGGTGATGGTGGCGGTGGTGTTGAGTTTGGTGTACCGACAAATCAATGGTCTGAGTGAACTATTGCGAGTATTGCAGCGCGAAGGGCTGTTGTGGGTTGAGCCATTTCGAGTCAGTAGTGAAGCGGTGAGTAAGCGGTTACGGGTGTTACCGGTGTCGCTGTTTAGCGACTTGTTTGAAGTGCTCATCGCTCAGTTGCAAGGCTCAAGCCAAGTCATCTCAGCGCTATGGCAACCCGTGAGAGACCACTTTAGCGCGATTTGGATTGCCGATGGCTCAACGCTGGAGGAGTTACGTCGTCAGTTGAAGGTGCTGCGCGATGAACCGAAGACGGTGTTGGCAGGCAAGATGATGGCAGTGGTGGAACTGTTGACGCACCGTCCGTTGAAACTGGCATATTGCCTTAAGCCAAAAGCTAATGACAAAACCTTTGAGCAGTGGTTGCTTCAGCAGTTACCCGTGGGTGGATTGCTGGTGTTTGACTTAGGCTTTTTCAAGTTCCTCTGGTTTGACCAATTTAGCCAACAGCACAAATATTTCCTCACCCGCTTGCGCGAGAAAACCGCTTATCAAGTTGTTCAGTGCTTGTCGCAAGGACCTCGCTATCGCGATGAACTGATTGAGTTAGGGCAATATCGCTCCAATCCCTGCCAGTATCGCTTGCGCTTAGTCTCGGTGCTGTGGGACACCACCTGGTACCGCTATCTCACCAATGTACTTGACCCCAAGCAATTACCTCCCCACCTAGTGTGTGAGTTGTACCGCCGTCGTTGGCGCATTGAAGATGCCTTTGGTCTAACCAAACGACTATTAGGCTTAGCCTACTTATGGGTTGGAGACACCAACGGGGTGCAAATTCAAATCTATGCCACTTGGATTTTTTATGCCCTGCTTAACGACCTGTGTGCCCAGGTCGCGGTTGCTCTCAACCAACCGTTGGAGCGCATCTCGATGGAAATGGTGTTTCGCAGTTTGTATCACTATGCTCAGGCTCTCCTGCGAGGTTGTCAACAGACAGTGGTTGCCTTTTTGGTTGAAAACCACCGTCTGTTCGCTTTAGTCAAAACTGTTCGACAGCGTCAGCGCAAACGAGACACTCAGTTTCAGGAAGTTTGGGGTATCCCTGCCTTAAGTTGAAACCAGTGAAGGCCTTGCGCCCCTATCGCTAATGTTGTTGCCAGGGGGGATGTGATTAAATTGCAAATCCCTTAATTTAGTCCTATTTTTCTAGAAACTGGGTTTCTCGTCCTTGCTTCCCATGAGGGCAGATGATTTGAGTCACGGTTTTTGCACCCGCGTTCTACAGGATTTTTTCCATCGCATAGTTGATAAACACCGCTCCTCTAGCCACCACCTCTTGCTCTTTGACAATCGAAAATCCCATCTTTTGAAAAAACGGCTTGGCCGTAATGCTGGCTTCTACAAACAAACGATTCAGCTGTAAGGCGATCGCCTGCTTCTCAATCGCCTGGTAGATCTGGCTGCCAACCCCCCGACTCTGGTAGCGTTTGTGGCAGTAGAAACAATCAATGTGACCATTGGCTTCTAGTTCTCCAAACCCTAAAATCAAGCCTGCTTCATCGGCAACATAAGTCCAGCGAGCAGCACACACCCTCGACCAATCCCGGAAGTAGAGATCGTCAGGTGCCCAGGCTTTGACCTGGCTGCTGGAATAATCGCGACTGTTAATTTCCCGTACCGTTTCGTGGAACAGCCGGGCGACTTGCTCAGTATCTTGCGGGTGAAACAGCCGAATCTTCATTGAGCCATTGTCCTTTGATGGCGTTGTCCTCTGGGTGCGATCGCTTCAGAAAGAATCCCTCTGATCTGTGCAGACCAGAGGGATAGACATTTGCAAATTTAACTCTCGTCAGCCAAAGTTTAGCTGAATCGACCGGTCAGATCGGTAGGCGACAGACTAGACTACGACTCTACCAAAGCCGCATCTGCTTGTAAGCTGTCTGCAGGGTTAGAATCGGCATGACGCTTGTAAGGCGCAACATCCTCACCGTAATAGCGAGCATACTCAGGGCTATCTACCAGGGCTTCCACAGCAGCACTCAAACCACTATCTACCAACAGCTTGTTGTATTGATGGGTTTCAGCTTGCGTAGCAGGGGCCCGACCCAAGAGGTGACGGAACAAGAACTCAATCACCTTTGTGTTGGGATATGGCGTATAGAAGCGGCGAACATAAATGTCCGAACTAGCCAAGGACTTGACGAACTCCCGCACCGAAATTTCACCCTGCTTCAGCTTGCTGTCTAAATCAGCACACCGAAGTTCAGCAGGGATTTGACCATCGGCTACGTCCATGACCTGCATGTAGATGGCGTTAATTACCAGCTCTTTTTCAGCATCACTACCAGCGGGGTTAAAGCGATAGAGGTGAGCAGGCTTACGGCGAGCGCTATCCACCCCCACCTCAGCAGGCTGGCTACTATAGGAACGGCCCAACTCCGCGAATTGGGGCTCCTGTAGCGCCTGTTTCTCTAGATCCGACAAGGACTGACTCATCAAAGGCATCTTGGTAATGTCCATGCGAGACTTAACAGGCTCAAAACTCGGAACGACGACGTCTTTGTTTTGCTTGGTCAATTGGTCATACAGCCTGTTGGTGTTCGGGAAGTTAGCTGCAGGCAACGTCGGGAAGCGACGGTAGGGCACTGTGTCCTCACCAAAGTTCTCAGCATACTCTGGGGTGTTGACCATTGCCCGGATGAATGCGAGTAACCCTTCGGTGGCCAACAGCTTGTTGTACTTCCGAATTTCAGCCTGATCCAGCGGTGCTCGACCCAAGAAGTGTTTTGTGCCCAGCTCGATAACTTTGGTGTTGGGATAGGGTGCGTAGAACTCCTTGATGTATAAACGAGAAGTTCCCAGCGCCTCAATAAACTCCTTCAGGTTCAACTCGTTATTCCGCAGCTTGCTTTCCAACGCGCTGAACTCGTTCTTGACGATGTAAGGTTCTACATCCCGCTCAAAGATCTGACGATAAGCAGCCCGAATCACCGTTTGGATCTCAGTATTACTCTGGTTCGTAATCTTGAAGATCTTGGTTTGCTCACGCTGCTTGCTGACGCCCTGAGCCACCCGGAACTCAACATCAGCAATACTGCGGCTGTCTCCCACTGCACCCTTCTGGACAAACATGGGAGTTTCTTCAACAGTTGCCTTACCGCCTTTGTCTTGGATGCTGCCCACACGGCTCGTCCGCATAGCCAAGCCAGCGGGGGTCAGGTAGCGCTCATAGGGAACGGTATCTTCTCCGAAGGTTTCGTTGTACTCCAGGCTATCCAACATGGCATCTACAACGGCATAGAAACCTTTCTTAGCCGCAATGTCAAAGTAGGCGTTGATTTCTTGACGACCGTAGGTGGGACGACCTAACAGCCGACGATGAATGTACTCGATCGCCTTCGTCACGTAGAGCGACGTCCAGTAGAGCTTACGGAACAAATCCGACTTAGCCAGCTGCCGAACAAATTCTCGTACCGGAATGTCACCATTCTCCAGCTTGATCTCTGCGACCTTGAGCCGCTGACCTTCGTAAACATCGCGACCAAAGACTTGCAGATAAGCGGCCCGAATCACGGCTTGGGTTGAGCTTTCGGAAAACTTAACGCTAATTCCTTTAGTCGAGCTGCTGGCCGAGCTGCCAAGATAGCTGCTGCCTTTCTTAGCGAACGTGCCGGTATAGCTAGGCAGCTGATCGAGCTTGAACACCTTGGGTCCCAAGGAGCCAGGAGCAACACCCCGCGCAGCCGGATTGCTCAATTGGTTGTTGATACCAGCACCTCGATTGATCAAAATCCGGCGGGTATCTTTGCCAAACGGCGCAGGACTGGTGCTGGGGTTGCGCGTTTCTTTCGGGAAAATTGCCCCAAACTGAATCTCTAGTGGATCGTTGCCAGAACCGTAGACATGCTGATCCGGTAAGGGCTGGTTGTAGCGAGCAAAGGTGGTGATGAACTGAGGAATCTTGCGGAAAGGAGCACTGTACTTAAACAGGTCTTGCTGCGGACCCCAGTTGCGACATTCTTGCGCCTCCTGACCCAACCCGCGCAGGTAAGGAACTGTTTCTTCCCCGAAATAATCTGAGTATTCCTGAGAATCAACCAACGCATCCACAAGGGCAGACAACCCACCCTGAGACACGATCGCAAAGTATTTTTGCACTTCCTCGCGGGACGAAGGACCCCGGCCCAAGATGTGGCGGAAGGCTAGCTCTAGCGCGCGGCTATTGATGTACGGCAGGAAGAAATTCTTGCGGTATAGCGGCGACTTAGCCAAACGGCGCACAAACTCCTTCATGGAGATATCGCCGTTCTTCACCTTAGATTCCAGATCAGAAATGCTCAGAGAGTAGGCGCGAGTGATATCCCGCTCAAAGACCTGACGATAGGCCGCTTTGACAACGTCATTCTTCTCTGTAGAAGATAGACCCGGTTTCATGGCGTACTTAGGACGTCGATCTGCCGAATTGAAGTAGATTTGCGGTAGCTGTAAACCTTGCAAATCACCTGTAGGGCGCTGCCGCACCTTAGCGGAGGGAGTCGCCGCCTTAAACTCGGTCAGCAGAACATCAAAGTATTGAGAGACGATCGCCGATGCTTCTTCATCTTGACGGAAGTAGCCTAATGCCGCAATCCGCATGCCTTGAAGCGCCACAATTGTTGCATCTCCAGAGCAGGCATTTTCAATAATTTCTCGTAGACCCCGCACGTTGACCGAGATGATGTTGGGATCACCGGCAACAATTGCATAGGTAACGTAGCGCAAGAACCAGCTTAAGTCTCGTAGCGACTTCTGCATGTTGCGCGGACCGTAGCGAGCAACGTTAATGGGACGGAAACCCGCAGGTGTCGTGTCGCCGCCACCTACAGCAGGCGTTAAAAATAGTGCCCGAATCCCCTCAAAAATACCGCCGCCGCCGCTGGATACATAGGTTGCAGTACCCAACTTCATGGATTCTTTCGTATCCAGCTGAGCGCCACCCATGGTGACCAATGCCGGCGTATCTTCCCGTGGCTTCTCTAGGAAAGCCATCGGAGAACCCCCTACAAAAATTCGGTTAGCAGCACGGGAGACGATTAAGTCCGAATTTTGAGTAAGAATTTGTGAAATTGCGATTCTCTTAAGCCCAGAGCCAAAATAGCTGGACAACTCACTGAGTTCTCCTCGCCCTAGAAAGCGATCTTGCTGTTCGGCTTGAGAAATGGTTGCGACAGGTACGGTTTGATAGAGTTGCGGACGCGCAACAGAGCTTCCACCACTTGCCTTAACACTCATTGGATTTCAAAAGCTCCCTTAATTAATGATTGCGTTAGACGTGCCCAAGGTGCCGCTGATTAAGCATCGCCAACCGTTCGCGGATTAAGCGATCCCTAGTGAAGACATCCAGTGAAGAGATCACAAGCGTAGACCCCACCAGAACGACTGTCCAAGGTTAACTGGCTTAGTTTCTAACTTAAAACGTTTCGGGTTCCCATACGCCTTTATTAAGAAGTATGTAGTTCCCTGCTTGACTCCACTGGGCAAATCATAAAGGATTACGGATACCCAGATGAGAATAACTTTAAGCTTTGTTACTTTTCGAAAAGAGGCAGGCGTAATTTGGGAATGGGACGAGAGCGCCGAAACGAGAAGAACCTAGGGACTAAACGTACAAATAAC
This sequence comes from Coleofasciculaceae cyanobacterium, assembly GCA_036703495.1. Lineage (GTDB taxonomy): Bacteria > Cyanobacteriota > Cyanobacteriia > Elainellales > Elainellaceae > Drouetiella. The sequence goes on along the minus strand of DATNOY010000912.1, from coordinate 2,448 downwards.
GTACAAATATAGAGTTCCCAGCAGCAAACTTCACCCCCACCGGAGAGCATGACAGCCAGCGTAGCTAGCGTGCAGGCGATCGCTTTTCCGATAAACTCGTGAATACCGCAAACAATCCTTCCTATGCCAGACTCTCAAGCGATCAGTGCTGCTGTTGCTAAACTCTACGACACCTACCCCTTCCCGCCGGAGCCGATTCTGGATGAGCCTCCTCCAGGCTACAACTGGCGCTGGAACTGGTCGGCGGCCTATAGCTTCTGCACAGGGCAGAAACCCGCTCGTCAGGAGATCCAGATTCTCGATGCGGGCTGCGGCTCTGGGGTTGGCACAGAATACCTGGTACATCTCAATCCGCAGGCCCAGGTGACTGGGATTGATTTGAGTGCGGGCACGTTGGCCGTGGCGCGGGAGCGTTGCCAACGCTCAGGAGCCGATCGCGTCCAGTTTCATCACCTCAGCCTCTTCGATGTGGATCAGCTGCCCGGCGAGTTTGACCTGATTAATTGCGTTGGCGTCTTGCATCACACGCCTGACCCGATTCGGGGGATCCAATCTCTGGGTCAGAAGCTGGCTCCTGGCGGCTTGATGCATATCTTTGTCTATGCCGAACTGGGACGTTGGGAAATTAAGTTGATGCAGCAGGCGATCGCCCTCTTGCAAGGTGACAAACGGGGCGACTACCGCGACGGAGTACAAGTTGGGCGTCAAATTCTTGCCTCTCTTCCCGAAAATAACCGTCTGGTACAGCGGGAGCAAGAACGCTGGTCTTTAGAAAATCACAAAGACGAGTGCTTTGCCGATATGTATGTCCATCCCCAAGAGATTGACTACAGCATTGATACCTTATTTGAATTGATCGATGCCTCTGGGCTAGAGTTCATGGGCTTCTCCAATCCTCGAACTTGGCAACTCGATCGCCTCCTCAGCAAAGCGCCAGACTTGATGGATCGGGCGCAAGGATTAAGCGATCGCCAGCGCTACCGCTTGATCGAACTGCTGGATCCTGCCAGCATCACTCACTATGAGTTTTTTCTAGGTCGGGCTCCCTTGCCTAAAGCGGATTGGTCATCAGATCCAGTACTCCTAGCAGCAATTCCAGAGCGCAGTTCTTGTATGGATGGCTGGGATAGCCGCTGTTTATTCAACTACGACTACCAAATTGTCAATTTGACGGAACCTGAATGGCAGTTCTTGAAGGCTGCAGATGGCAACCAGACCCAATCAGTGGGCAAAATTTTGGCGGAGGTGGCGTTAGACCTGGCAGGGGTGCGATCGCTCTGGGAGAGACAGCTAATTCTCTTGACTCCAGAAATCCCGTAATTCTAGGGGTATAGCTTCAGGCAGCTTGTCTAAGCGCCAGCTAGAGCGCCAAAGGTTCAGGTTTGTAGAGAATGGCTACAGCAGCTACAGAATCCCTTGGCAACTCTCTGAGGATATTTTGTCAGAAACCCATTAAGTATTGTTACCTGTCGATGATATGATTTTTAGGGGTCGCATTTGACCCTGACCAACACGCTGAGCATGGGTTTCAAGTATTGTGAACTCGCCAGAACCGCCTCTCGAAACCGCAGCCCCATCCGACCCTCAAACGCAGGCGGCAAACCCGCCTTCACAGGAAGAACGTCCCGTGATTTCGCCAGAGCCGGATGCCTCGATGCAGGAATATTTCCAGCTTCAGGAAAGTCTGCTGAAGGTAACGCTGATAATAACAGGCGTTGTCTTTATCTCTGTCTGGATTTTTTATTCTCTTAATATTGCTCTCAATTACCTGATTGGAGCGTGCACAGGTGTGGTTTACTTGAGGATGTTGGCAAGAAATGTCGCGCAGCTTGGCAGGGAAAGAAAGCAGTTGGGAAGTTCCCGACTTGCCCTCCTGATTGGGGTGATTATTGTGGCATCTCGGTTAAACGAGCTACAAATCATGCCAATTTTTTTGGGATTTCTGACCTACAAAGTTGCGATCATTTTTTACATGTTGCAAACGACCCTTTTACCTGATTCTAATTAGATTCAGGATATCCTAGCACTCCTCTAAGATTCTGGGAAACTCCCTCGCATGGAAATGTTGAACACTCTCAATGTCCTCAATGCCTTCCCGCTGGCTGAACTAGAGGTGGGCAAGCAGTTCTACTGGCATTTAGGCAACCTGGAAATTCATGGTCAGATTCTTCTGACTTCCTGGTTTGTCATAGGTGTACTGGTAATTGCATCGATCCTGGCTACGCGCAAAATCCAAATGGTCCCGGCGGGCACCCAGAACTTGATGGAATATGCGCTAGAATTCATCCGCGATCTAGCTAAAACTGAGATCGGTGAAAAGGAATATCGTCCTTGGGTTCCGTTTATTGGCACGCTGTTCCTGTTCATCTTTATCAGTAACTGGTCAGGTGCGCTCATTCCTTGGAAATTAATCCATATTCCAGAGGGTGAACTGGCGGCTCCGACTGG
>DATNOY010000911.1:0-6816 GCA_036703495.1 Coleofasciculaceae cyanobacterium | reverse complement strand
AACGCTCTACGCCAATCGCGATAAAAACTTTGGCAATGCTCGTCTGGTGCGCAACTTATTTGAAAAGAGCATTGAACGGCAAGCTAATCGACTGGCGGTATTATCTGACTTTACCGACGAGCTACTGACAACGCTGATTCCGGCCGATATTCCGACTGTGTTTTCCAGCGATCGGTTAGGAGATGCCAAAAAGGAAGCACAGGGTTAGCCAGCTTACATCGCCATGAGGCGCTACAAGGTTGGGCTATCTTGCTGCAATTCCTTAAAGTACTTCACGGTTTTAACCTTCAGTTCCATCGTGGCATCTTCATCGCAGACCAGGATGCTACGAGCATGCAACTGCAAGGCTGAGACCGTCCAGAGGTGATTGATGCCCTCTTCGATCGCCTGTTGTACTGCGACTGCTTTATGGAGTCCCTGCGCCAAAATCAGCACTTCATTGGCATCCAGAATGGTGCCAACCCCCACCGTCAAAGCTTTTTTAGGCACTTGATTGGGGTCATTGTTAAAGAAGCGGGCGTTGGCCGACGCAATCCGAGCGGTCAGCGTTTTAATGCGGGTACGAGACTCCAGGGAAGAACCCGGTTCATTAAAAGCGATATGCCCATCTTCGCCAACACCCCCAATAAATAGCTCAATGCCACCGTAGGACTCGATCAAGTCTTCATAGCGATCGCACTCTTCCTGAAGGTCGGCAGCATTACCGTTAAGGATATAAATATTCTCTTGAGGGATGTTGATGTGATCTAACAAGTGGCGGTGCATCACCGAGTGGTAGCTCTGCGGGTGGTCTGCCGGTAAGCCAACATACTCATCCATATTGAAGGTCACGACATGCTCAAAGCTCAATTCTCCTTGCTGATAAAACTGGATCAGCTGTTTGTAGAGGGCTAGCGGGCTGCTGCCAGTCGGTAAACCCAGAACAAAAGGATGATCTGCCGTGGGTGCATAGGTTTGAATCCGGTGTTTCACATAGCGAGCCGACCACTGACCCACCGCTTCCGGAGTATCGCAAATGATTAGATGCATAAGACGGTTGAACGCAAATGATTAAGCGCAAATGATTAAGCGCAAATAGTTAAGCGCAAGTGATTAAGCGCAAATAGTTGAACGCACATAGTTGAGCGCAAATAGTCGTCCTCAGAGGATCTAGCTATGAATTCTGGGCTCTGGATGCAGGGTAGAGAGCAGGCTACTTTCTACAGCCGCCAGTGCGTCTAAACGGGGGTTGACCTGATCGCGATCGAAATAGGTGGTCGCTAATGTCCAGTACACGCCATAATGCCGAGCTTCCGATGCCATCAAGCCCCGGTAAAACTTAGCCAGTTCTGGCTCCGGGCAATGCTCGGCTAAGAGTCCCAACCGCTCATGGCTGCGCGCTTCAATCAGCCCAGATACCAACAGCGAATCCAGCAGGCGATCGGGTTCGGGGCGGCGCATCTGCGCTTTCAGCCCGGCAGCATAAGGCGGAGCCGAAAGGGGAGCCAAGGCAATTCCCCGTCGCTCCAGCCATTGATTCACCTGCTCAAAGTGCTCCAGCTCCTCTTGGGCGATCGCCGTTAACAGGCGTACCAGCTTGGTGTGGGTGGGATAGCGAAAGATCAGGTTGAGCGCTACGCCAGCGGCTTTGCATTCACAGTGAGAGTGATCCAGCAGCAGGGTGTCCAGGTGGGCGATCGCCTGCTCTACCCAGGCGATCGAGGTAGGCTGTTGCAAAAACTTAATTGTCGTTTGGCTCATAGTTCAGTGTACGGGTCATCTTCAAGCAGGGCTAAAGCTGCAGCACCTGCATGTCTTTGGGGACGGCAATCCAGTTCTAGGGTACAGCGTCCCTTCGATAGAGTCATGATCCTGGAAGCAGGGGAAGCAGTGTCAAGATCTTCAGATAGGATTTCGGCTATGCTTCGCAAAGCACAAAATTCTTTAGTGAAGCAGATAGCCATAATTGAACATAAAACCTTAACACCCTGTGTGGCCCGCTGTACGGGCCACACAGGGTGTTAGATCTGGTTTTTAATGACGCCGAGGTACTTATCTCTATGTCCGGACTCGAAAATCTGCTGAAACTCTACATGACGTTGGTGGGATGGGTAGGTTTTGGCTGGATTTTAGGCTCCACCTTGCCGCAAAACGTTCCCTTTTATCTGGGCAAGTTTTTGTTCTGGGTAGGAGTACCCTTCAGCATCCTGGTTTTTATGCGACAGGCTGACTTGTCGGCTGCGGTGCTGGTGGCCCCTTTAGTCTGTTGGATCGCTTTGATTTTAGGAGCAGGGCTGGCCTGGTTGTGGATTCGCCAGCACGCAGATTTGCAAGCACGACCGACCCAAGGCAGCTTTCTGCTTTCGGCAATGGTAGGAAATACAGGCTACTTGGGTTATCCGGTCACACTGACGCTCGTGGGCACCCAGTATTTTGGCTGGGCAGTGCTATTTGATACGCTGGGCAGCACGTTAGGAGCCTACGGGCTAGGCGTGGTGCTGGCGGCCCACTTTGGCAAAAAGACGGGAAGCCAAGGCGAGTTGCTGAAGGCCTTGATGCAAAACCCAGCCCTTTGGAGTTTTGGACTGGGGCTGGGCTTGCGATCGCTGCATTTGCCCCAGCCCCTTGAAGATGGGCTAAAACATGGGGCTTGGGCAGTCATTGCGCTGTCTTTGACCTTGATTGGGATGCGTCTCAGCCAAATTTCCTCTTGGCGGAATGCCCAGCAGGCTGCGGTGAGCCTATGCATCAAAATGCTGATCGTGCCGCTACTGCTGGGGCTGAGTTTACCGCTAGTAGGAATTACAGGCACCCCATTACTGGTGATTGTTTTGCAGATGTCCATGCCGCCAGCCTTTGCAACATTGGTGATTGCCGAAGCCTACGATCTCGATCGCGAACTGACGGTAACGACCTTGGCGATCGGATCGGTGGCTCTGCTGCTCTTGTTGCCGGTATGGTTATGGCTGTTCAAAAGCTGAGCGGCTGCCAACGAGACCCTCTACCCCACCCAATTCACATCGCCATCAGGCGATTTCACAGGAGGGAGAGGCTTAGAGATGGGCACGTCTCGACGAACAGCTGTTTTCTTAGCATGATCCGCATCCGCCCCACGGACAGGGGGTCGTTCAGCGTCAGCGGATTGAGTGGCTGCCTGCAAGATCTGTAAACTTTGAGGACGCGAATGAACTGGAGGCTGAGATTTTGCCTCTTCTTTAGCTATGGGGGTCTGCTTCTGATGATGCCGTTCCGGCTCCACCACCTTTTGGACAATCCATTCAATTGTCTGTTCTTTCACCCAGCCGCGCGCGGTCACAATCTCACCAAAGCGCATGCCAGTGGCTTGCTGATCATTCAGCACAACTTTGATCTGATCAGCAGTGAGTAATCCTGCGTCTACTAAATAGGTTCCTAGCCGCTTAGGTGGAACCAGTGCAGGTACAGTCTGAATCTGGTAACGATCGCTCTTATCTCGCATAGTGACTCCAACATGCTACTTCGGCAACTCAGATTGACGAGAGTAAATGGCTAAAACAGAAATGAGACCTAGCTGAGTCTAGGTTGCAGCCCTAATGGCACTCGTGATGATGGCGCCAAACTGCCTGAACATAACGCTCAAGCCACCATTGCCTCAAAGTACAAAAGCTAACGACTAACGACATATCGATATTCAGGACAGATCGATATTCAGATCAGTATAACAACTGAAACAATCAGGCTCCACTTATCGTTCCCATAAAGCTTTATAAATTTTCATAAAAAGTACAAAAGAATCTCAGTATTTTTGCGTAAGCGATCGGCTCCAATCCAGCGGCTGGCATCAGGCTGCAGCCAGGGCAGGTGTTACTTCTTTAGGGCAGTTGGGGATTACTGAAAGCGGTAAATCTCTCACCTCGCGATCAGCTTGTGCGTTTACTTTTCTCTCGGCTGGGGTTAGCTGCTTTATTTTTGCTGGGGTTGCTGCTGTTCCTGGGATTCACGGCATGGCACCAGCCGCCCACCGCCATGCCGTTGCTGGCAGCTTTGCCGCAAGACCCCTTGATCCAGGTATATATTAACCATGCGCAATCGGCTGCCTATACTGAGCCTTATCGTCATCAAAAGCGCCTGGGAGAGGATTTAGAACAAAGAGTTGTGGAAGCGATCGCCGCCGCCCAATCGACGATCGATGTAGCGGTACATGAAGTGAATTTGCCGCATGTGGCCCAAGCATTAGCAGACAAACAGCGAGCCGGGGTGTCCGTGCGAGTCATCGTAGAAAATACCTATCGCCGCCCGCTCAGCAGTTTGACCCCTCAAGCAGTGGCAGGACTGGCGGAACGCGATCGCCAGAAGTATCGGGAGTTTGTCCAGCTCGTTGATCAAAATCAGGATGGCATCCTTGCGCCTGACGAGATTGCCCAGAGAGATGCCATGATCATTTTTCAGAATGCCGGGATTCCGGTGATTGATGATACTGCCGATGGTTCCAAAGGCAGTCGGCTGATGCATCACAAATTTATCGTAATCGACGAAAAAACGCTGATCGTCGGTTCTGCCAATCTAACGATTTCGGATGTCCACGGCGATTTTTCTGCACCCGCCAGCCAAGGCAATGCCAATCATCTGCTGAAAATTACCAGCCCTGCTTTGGCACAGCGCTTTACAGAGGAGTTCAATCTCATGTGGGACAATGGGGTCGGCAATTCCCCCAGCCACAAATTTGGCTTACAAAAGCCCTATCGATCGCCCCAAACCTTTTCCTTGGCACCCGGTTCCACCATCACGGTTCAGTTCTCTCCTACTTCGCCTCGCTTCCCCTGGGAAAAAAGCGTCAACGGATTGATTGGCAGAACCTTAAGCCATGCTGCTCACGCGGTAGATCTGGCGCTGTTTGTGTTCTCAGATCAGCGGCTCAGTGCAGTGCTAGAAGCGGATCACCGCCGAGGAGTGCAGATCCGCGCCTTGATTGAGCCTCAGTTTGCCTACCGCGATTACAGCAGCGGACTGGATCTGCTGGGTGTGTCCTTGCCTGGCGATCGCTGCCGCTACCAAGCAGGCAATCATGCCTGGCAGCACCCTATCAGCACTGTTGGAGTGCCGGTTTTACCCGAAGGCGATTTGCTCCATCACAAATTCGGCATTGTGGATCAACATTGGGTGATTACAGGTTCACAAAACTGGAGTCTCTCTGCCAATTATGGCAATGATGAAAATCTGTTGGTAATTGATAACCCCACTGTAGCGGCTCATTTTCAGAGAGAGTTCGATCGCCTTTACCAGGGAGCCGTATTAGGGGTGCCAGCCACCTTGCAGCAAAAAATTCAGAAACAGCGGCTTCGCTGTCCCTAAAAGACAAAAGAAAAGATGTAAGAACCTAGCCCTGCAATTTTTCAAGAGTAAACTGGCGTAGCCAGGCTTTTTTCAGAGCGATGGCAGTCCTCATAAAAGTCCCCATCAAGATGAGATGGGGTACGGGTAGAACCCCTGGTTGGGGCGCAGTCCCTACACCTGTTCTCATCTGAGTGAGCGCTATATCACTCAGAAATTCGCTGAAGAAGGAGCTTTAGCTATGCCCATCAAGGTCGGAATTAATGGTTTTGGTCGCATTGGACGACTTGTTTTCCGCATCGGTATGAAGAATCCCAATATCGAATTTGTCGGTATCAATGACCTTGTTCCTGCCGATAACCTGGGATACCTGTTGCAATACGACTCTACCCACGGTAGGTATCAAGGAACCGTAGAAACTCAAGAGGATGGGTTGGTAGTAGATGGTCAATTTGTGCCCTGTATGGCGGTGCGCAATCCGGAGGAATTGCCCTGGGGTAAGCTAGGCGCAGATTACGTGGTGGAATCGACGGGCTTGTTCACCACTCATGAAGGAGCGTCTAAGCATCTGCAAGCAGGGGCAAAGCGGGTGGTGCTCTCAGCGCCTTCAAAAGATCCCGACAAAATTCCTACTTTTGTTGTAGGGGTGAATCACCACCATTTTGATCCAGCTCAGGACACGATCGTTTCCAACGCCAGCTGCACCACAAACTGTCTGGCACCCATCGCCAAAGTGTTGGATGAAGCCTTTGGGATTAGCGAAGGCTTGATGACCACAGTCCATGCCATGACGGCCACCCAGCCAACGGTAGATGGCCCTAGCAAAAAAGACTGGCGGGGCGGGCGGGGGGCTTCCCAAAACATTATTCCTTCCTCAACGGGAGCCGCTAAAGCCGTGGCGCTTGTCTTGCCGCATCTCAAGGGCAAACTGACCGGCATGGCATTTCGGGTGGGCACACCGGATGTTTCTGTGGTAGATCTCACCTTTAAGACCGAAAAATCGACCAGCTACTCGGAGATCTGCAATGCCATGAAAGCCGCTGCCGAGGGCGAATTGGCAGGTATTTTGGGCTATACCGCCGAGGAAGTGGTGTCAATGGACTTCCGCACCGACGCCCGCTCCAGCATTTTTGATGCCTCAGCCGGAATAGAGCTGAATCCCAACTTCTTCAAAGTGGTGGCCTGGTATGACAATGAATGGGGCTACTCTAACCGAGTGATTGATCTGATGCTGGAGATGGCTGGCAAAGAAGGGCTTTTATAGCGCTTCGCGATCGCTGGGAACCGATGATGGTTTAAAAACCTGGTAGAGCAAAACTTTCAAACCATCATCTGGCTTGAGCCTGCACCCCGCCATATAGCTGGATTTGGGACTCATTTGCTCGATCACGCTGCGAAACGCTTTCAGCGTTTCGCAGCAAACCCATTTTCCCGCGTCAAATTTTCTGAAAGCCTCGCGGAGCGAGGCTTTCAGAAAATTTGACGTGATTTAGTCCAAAGTCAAGGACGATGCTAGAGCAATCGCAA
>DATNOY010000910.1:0-4347 GCA_036703495.1 Coleofasciculaceae cyanobacterium | reverse complement strand
CGACCGTTTGGAGTGTGAGCGTCTCGCTCACGCGGGCAAGATGCCCGCACTCCAAACGGTCATTGGATTGAAGCCCAGGTCTACCAGGTTTCGCTATGCGGTATTTTCACTTCTATGAAATCTTCTATGAAATAAAGTGAGATAAAGATGCCCTAAATCTACCGAGAAAAAATGAAGGGCAAATCGCCAAAAATGAATTCACTTGAAGAATTCATCTTCTGTGCAGCTATAGATGTGCAACTGTAGATCAGGGGTAGGCAGTGCTTTTACGGTTGGCACCTAAAGCATCTTCCAGCAAAAGCCGAAAGACTACGGATTATCTCCGAGACTAGGCAGTATGGCAAGTGTTACGGTAAAGGCTAATCTTCCAGTTTGGCTTTGTCATAGCCCTCGCCGCAGTTTCCTCAGACAGCAGCGAAATCACAGCACCCCTATGCGTCCTGCTCCCCCACCGGCTAACGAAACAGAACGGCTTGCTGCACTTCAGCAATGCAAAATTCTGGATACTGCGCCTGATCGCGCCTTTGATGATATTACTCAAATCGCGGCCTACATTTGCCAAACGCCGATCGCCCTGGTGAGCCTGATTGACAAAGAGCGCCAGTGGTTTAAAGCCAGAGTTGGACTGGAAGCAACCGAAACCCCACGAAAGTTAGCTTTTTGCACCCATGCCATTCTGCAAGAAGAAGTGTTCATTGTTCCCGATTCTCTGGTAGACGAGCGCTTCGCCGACAATCCTCTGGCAACGGGGGAACCCTTTGTGCGGTTCTATGCTGGAGCGCCGCTGATCACCTCCGAGGGATATGTCCTGGGTACGCTCTGTGTGATTGACCATGTGCCGCGTCAGCTGACTGCCGACCAAATTGATGCGCTGAAAGCACTAGCTCGTCAGGTAGTCGATCAGCTAGAGCTTCGCCGCAACTTAGCCGAAATTGAGCGATCGGTAATCAGCTCTGGAGTTCCCCAAAAATCTCAACCTTCAAATAGTTCGTTTATCAAACAGCTGGCTGTTTGGTTTGGCACCGCCTCAGCGATTTTTCTGACCGTGAGTGGCTTATCTTACTACCACCTTGCCAATTTAACGCAATCGTCTCAAACCATTGCCCGTGAGCAAACCTTGTTAGAACAACTGGATCAGGTACTGTTTCAGCTCAAGCAGATTGAGACTCAGCAGTATCGCCATCTCATTTCTGGAAATCCAGCGGATTTAACAGCATATCGCGCCAAAGTTCAAGCGTTGAACGATACTCTGCAAGCCTTGCAACCGCTCACCCTAAACCAGCCTGACCAAAAGCAGCGGCTTAACCAGGTGCGTCGGCTAGTCTCTCAAAAAATTTCTGAGATGGATACTGAAATTGCCATCCGCAACCAGCAAGGTCAAGAAGCAGCCCTCAGGCAACTGATAGCGGATCAATCGCAGGATGAAGCAATGCGGGTTGATCAAAACATTGCAGCCCAGATTCAAGCAATTAGCCAGGAACAAGAACAATATGCTCAGAACTGGATGGGAGCGATCCAATCGCAAACAGCTCAAGTTCTCAATACATCAGCCGCAGGCACTCTGCTGGAGCTAATGATTCTGGTGCTGGTGTTCTACTTGATTTATCAGGAAATTCACAAACGACAGCGCACAGAACAAACCTTAGAACAAGAACGCGACTTTACAACGGCAGTTCTTGATACCACCGATGCCTTAGTGATTGTGTTAGATCGATCTGCCAAGATTATCCGCTTCAACCAAAAATGTGAGCAAGTTACCGGATATTCCTTCGCTGAAGTTCGACATAAACCGTTTTGGAATATCTTTTTAGATGGCAATGAAGTGGATTCAGCTCGCGCTATTTTCTCCACCCTCAAACCCCAAGATCCTCCCACTGCCTGCACCTACTATTGGACGACCCGCAGTGGCGATCGCCGCCTGATTACTTGGTCAAATACCGCGCTTTCAGATGCTGAAGGCAACATTGAGTTCATCATTGCCACCGGAATTGATATTACAGAGCAGCAGCAAGCCGAGCAAGAACTACGGCAGGCAGAAGAGAAATATCGCAGCATTTTTGAAAACTCTATTGAAGGCATCTTTCAAATCACGATAGACGGTCAGTATCTGAGCGCCAACCCGGCTTTGGCCAAAATCTATGGCTACCCCTCTGCCAAAGAACTGATAGCCCATCTTACAGACCCTAATCGCCAGATCTATGTAGATCCTCAGCAGCGCCAATACCTGCTGCATTTAGTCCAAACTCAGAATCAAGTCTCAGATTTTGAATATCAGGTCTATCGCCAAGATGGCAGCATCATTTGGATTTCTGAAAGTGTGCGGGCAGTGCGCAATGCCAATGGCGATCTTCTATATTGCGAAGGCTCGATTGTCGATATTAGCGAACGCAAGCGCATTCAGGCCCAGGAAATTCAGCAGCGCGAACAGCTAGCCCAACAAAACCAAGCCTTAGAGGTGGCGCGTAAACAAGCTGAGCAAGCGGCTCAGTTGAAAAGCACGTTTCTAGCCACCGTGAGCCACGAAATCCGAACCCCAATGAATGCCGTCTTGGGGATGACCGGACTGCTGCTGGATACCCCCTTAGATGTCCAACAGCGCGATTTTGCTGAAACCATTCGCTCTAGTGGCGATAATTTGCTGACGCTGATCAATGAAATCCTAGACTTTTCCAAATTAGAAGCTGGTGAAATGGAGCTGGAAGTCTTAGATTTCAATGTGGTTGCCTGTGTTGAAGAAGTGGCAGACTTATTGGCAGCTTCAGCCCATGCCAAAAAATTAGAAATTGCGACTCTAGTTCATACTAATGTGCCGTCGCGGTTGCGGGGCGATGTGGGTCGGCTCCGTCAAGTTCTAACCAATTTGGTGGATAATGCCATCAAATTCACAGCCGCTGGAGAAGTCATTATTCGCATCTTGCTCCAGTCTGAAACGGCAACCGCTGCAACGCTGCTGTTTTCAGTCGATGATACCGGCATTGGCATTGCCGCCGAAGCGCAGTCTAAGCTGTTCCGACCCTTCTCTCAGGTGGATGCTTCTACCACTCGCAAGTTTGGCGGCACCGGTTTGGGGCTAGCAATTTGTAAGCAGCTGGTAGAACTGATGGGGGGAACAATCAGTGTAGATAGCACTGAAGGGCAGGGTTCTAGATTCCAGTTTGTCCTCACGTTTGAAAAACAGCCCCCGCGGCTACCCGTTCAGCCCATAGAACCGATCGAACTGCAGGGCTTACGTCTGCTTGTAGTAGACGACAATGCTACCAATCGTAAAATCGTCCACTATCAAGCCATATCTTGGGGAATGCAGGTTGATGAAGTCGCTAACGGCGAACAGGCCCTGAATCTGCTGCGGGTCGCTATGCAAGTTGGCAAGCCTTACAACATTGCCATTCTGGATATGCAAATGCCAGACATGGATGGAAGAGAACTGGGGCAAGCGATCAAAACCGACCCCTTGTTGACCAGTACGCAGCTGATCATGATGACCTCGCTGAATCAAAGAAATGGGGTTCAGCAGATGCCAGATCTGGGGTTCTCGGCGTATCTGGTCAAGCCTGTCAAACAATCTCGGCTGTTTGACTGTTTGATGCAGGTGATGAATCCGAGCATTAACCGCTTAGAGACGCCCAAAGACAACCCAGAATTGCCGGGCGATCGCCCACCTCCCCAACTTAGCTCAGCAAGCCAGCTGCAGCCATCCCTCAATTATCCACCCGTTCAGAATCCGTCCGTTCACCATCCACCCGTTAAAAAGCTCAAAATCTTAGTCGCTGAAGATAGCCTGGTCAATCAAAAATTGGCGTTAAATCAGCTCAAAAACTTAGGTTACGAAGCGGACGTAGCCGCCAACGGCCAAGAAGTCTTAGAGTTGATGGCAAAGATTAACTATGACTTAATTCTGATGGATTGCCAGATGCCTATCATGGATGGATATACCACCACTCAGTCCATTCGAAAATTACCGGGTCAAGCCAAGCAGCCGGTGATTGTGGCCATGACTGCCAATGCCATGAAAGAAGATCAGGAAAAATGTCTGCATGTGGGCATGGATGACTATTTGAGTAAACCTGTCCACAAGCAGGTCCTTGCCGGAAAATTGGCTCATTGGAGTCAAATCATTTCCTCAACGGAGTCTCATCCACCCTTAACGGAGCCTAATTCAGTGGATCATCAAGGCAACCCGCCCGCAGACTCTTCCCCGATCGATAGGGACTACTTGCATGAGCTATCAGGAGGCAGTTTCGCGTTTGAGCTAGATCTATTGCAAACTTTAGTCGAAACTTTGCCGGCTCACCTGGCAACGCTGAGAACAAAGATCTTGGAGAACGATGTAGTGGGCATTGCCCGCGA
>DATNOY010000909.1:0-6840 GCA_036703495.1 Coleofasciculaceae cyanobacterium | reverse complement strand
TTTGCTCAAAGTCGGCTTCGTGGATTGCCGTGGCTACTGCCTTGGTGGTGGCGATCGCTTGCTCCACAACTGGTTGAGCGTGACGGGCGATCGCTTCAGCAACTTGCTGCCAACCCTTGATGCTGCGGAGGTCAACGTCTAGGCCGTGTTGCGTGGCCCATTGCTTGACTGCCTCGGTGGAGGTGGTAGCGATCGCGGTGAAAACTTGGTTTTTGATGGTGGAGAGTTGCATGTGTCGAAATCCTTTGCTTGTGAATGGCGCTTGAAGCGATGCGCCGTTTGCATGAATTCAATATAACTGTATAGTTTGCACTTGTCAAGTATCTAGTTTGCACTTATAGTAAGGTTAAGGAGGCAAACAAATGGTCTCGTCTGTGAAAGTTCGAAGAATTCAAAAGATAGAAGTTGATGTGCCTGAACTTCCAGAGCTTCTAAAGCAAGCCTTGAAGGGTTCAGGTAAAAGCGTTTCAACCTTATGTTTAGAGGTTGAAATCAGCAGAACGTATTGGTATCAGCTAACCAGTGGCAAAGAGGATGCCGTATCTGAAGACACGCTACGAAAGATAGAATCCGCTCTTGGTACAAGTTTCAACGTTAATTTTGGAGGCGATCGCAATGACTGAATACCGTGAAGGCCGAGGCGTAATTATTGTTTGTGAGGCATGGGTTCAGCCTGTAGAAAAGTTTGGGCACATAACAAAAGTCACTGAAGAGTTTGTTTTTGTTGATAGCGACGATGGCGAACTGAGAAGTGTTTGCTTTACCCATGACGGGCAAGGCGTTAACTGGAGCGGTCGTATTCAAGCTTGGAAGGGTTCTTAAGGGAGGCTGGCAATGTTTGACAAAGCGGTTCGAGCGGCAATGATGGGGCAGATTGATGCTGAGCAACTAGAGGTAATCAATACTGCGGCTGCACATGGAGATATTTTCAAGGGTGAGGCTTTCCCAGTTGTGGATGCAGACGGCGATCGCCTCATCAAGGATCAGGTTTATCTATACAGAGGCGAAAAGGTCAGAGTCACTAATTGCGTGTTTGGTTCTGGGAACATCATGGACTGCTGGTATTGGGTCTACTTCATTGACTCAAATCTGGAAGATAGCCGCATTACTGTTGAAGCAAAATTCCCTGAAGGTTTATTTGGCCCAAAATCTTACACAGCGCCATTCACTAAGGCAAGCAAAGGAGGCGATCGCAATGACCACTAGATTTGAGTATCGAGAATACAAAATCGGCCTAGATATAGGCATCAGCAACGCACAGAGGATTGGCGCTATTCACCCAAAAGATAGCTACAGCCAGCAAGAGTGGGATGCGTTAACCGATGAAGAGAAGGAGAATTGGTTAAACGAAGCATCTAATGAGTGGGCAAATAATTACATTGACGTTTGGCACGAATGAATCCAAAAGCGATCGCTCCGCCTGAGAAACATTGCGATCGCTTCGATCAACCCCTACCAGGATCAACCAATGACTAAATTATCAGCTTTCGAGTACAACGGCGTTGATGTTGCAATCAATGTCAGCAATGAGCAAATGAGCCTAACCGATTTATGGAAAGCTGCTGGTTCTCCAGCCAACAAAGACCCGCGACAGTGGAAACGCAAAGAGGGCAAGGCTTTTATCAAGGCAGTGGCCAAAAAGTTAAATGTGCCTGAGGGTCACATTATAGTTTCAACTCGCGGCAAGGGTGGCTCAACTTTTGGTCACTGGCAGGTTGCTATGGCCTATGCCAAGTATGCCAATGATGACCTACACATGCACTGCAACGACATCGTTCGGCGCTATTTTTCGGGCGATGTTTCGTTAGCTGAAGAGGTCATCGATCGCAACAACAACCCAGAAGACCTGAAGCGGATTGAGCTAAGAGCTAAGGCTAAGCGCACCAACAAGCTACTCAATTCTTCGATCGCGGCTCATGGTGGCGATTGCTATAGAGTGGTTGCCAACATCAACAACGTGGCGGTGACGGGCAAGACGGCCAAGGAGCTAAAAGCCATTCGCCAAGTGAAACAAACCAGAGACGGGCTGAACCCGCTAGAGTTAACCATGCTTGCCGCAGCAGAAGAACTCGAATCGTCAGGCATTGAAGCTCGTGCTGCGTTTGGGAATGAGGCGATCGTTGGTATTGCCAAGTCGGTCGGGGATGACATCTCAAGACTAATGCACAAGTACACACGATAGAAGTTAAGTAAACGGGGCGCTGCGGTGCCCCACTAACTGAGAGATGGATTATGAGCCTAGAAGACGTGCTGTATTCATTTGCTGTTGAGCCAGTTCACGACCAAGACACACTTAATCAATACCTGAAAGATTATCCGGAGTGTGTCGACGAACTTGTCAGCTTATCTCATGAGTTATTGAAACCGGAATGCGAAAACGATTCGCCAATGTCAGACAATGATCTCGCGTTAATTGAAAAGGCGTGGGAGCAATATATTAAAGCTGTCGATCGCGATGTTTGGGGTGAAGCGTGAGTAAGTACAAGGTGGGCGATCGCGTAAGGTTTTACTGGGATGGGCGACTCAGGGCAGGAAAAGTCGAGGCGGTAACACACGAGATTTTATCTGTTCCAAATTTTGGCTCAGACGCTTGGATTTACCCCTATTTTTGGTTGAATGATTCCGACATTGTTGAGACAGGTAAGACAGGCGATCGCGTATAATCCACTCACCTGAGCGATCGCTCGTGGCGCTTCATTGAGGGGCGATCGTTTGGGGAGAAATTGGGGAAAAGAAAAGGGGCGATCGCTCAAACACTTACGAGATAAAGCTTTTTGGACTAAAGAATGACCGTATTGATAACAGTTATTCATGATAATAATAAAACCCTCCAAAATAGCGGCTTTGCTTGGCTGGATTCGTTTCCGCCGCCTGGGTTTTAGATTCTTTCACTTAAACTCCATATACAATTTTAAGGAGTTCTAAGTAGAAAAATGGGGAAAAAATGGGGAAGACAGTAGGCAATGCAGATATAGACTTAGACGACATACTCAAGTCTATCAATGCTGAGCTTGAGTATGTCGGACTGCGAATTAAGGGCGATCGCTTTTACGTAAGGGGATCTAAGTTTCCGCCCAAGCCTGGAGCCGAGCTGGTGTTTCGCCATGAGATCCCAACAGGTTGCAAAGTAAGCGAGTCTGGACTTCGCATGGCGCGAGCGATCGCCCTTGAAATTGATTCCAAGCTAATCCGAAATGTTTTTGATTGGACCCCTTATCTCAAGGCTAAATATAGACCAGCGGAATTAGTGGGTGAGTGGGTCGAGCGATTCATTGCCGACCATTGGAGCCGAGTGCCACGCGATCGCAACACAGAGAGGTGTTTCGAAAAGGGATACATAGCCTTCTACCAAGTGTTACCCCAAGATGTCCCTTTGTCTTTTGAATTACTAAAAAGAAATTTAACAAAACGAAGCAAGCCAGGGACAAGAAACAGGCTTGCTTATTCTACGGCGTATGGAAAATTGGCGGACTTTGCCCAAATTGGCGGAGGTGATCAATTACGGAATTTGGGCAAAGGATACACAGCAAGCTCGATAGACCCAAGAGATCTGCCGAGCGATGAACAAATTATAGAAATGTACAGCAAGATTAAGAATCCGGGATGGAAATGGATCTTTGGCGTTTTAGCGGTTTACGGCCTAAGGAATCACGAAGCATTTTTCCTGGATATTTCAGGAATTAATAAGGGGTTGCAAACGGTTCAAGTATTGGAGGGAAAAACTGGCCCTCGCGTAGTCTACCCATGTTTGGGAGAGGGTTGGGATATTGATTTATCTTGTCGATTTTTGCCAAGTATAAAATGGCAAGAATATAGTCATAACAAGATTGGGACAAAAGTCAGCGCTTGGTTTTCTTTTAACAAAAAGATTGTTAATGACTTCACCGCATATTCTCTTCGGCACAGCTACGCGAGGCGCATGTTTGAGCAGGGGCAATCCTCTCGGTTGGCGGCTAAATCAATGGGTCATTCGGTGCAAATTCACGAGAAGACTTACAGCGCTTGGTGGGGGCAGGATGCTTACGATCGCGTGTTCAAAGAAGCTAGAGATAGGTATCAGCGAAACCTTAACCAGCCTTAAGCGTGTCCTGCGGAATGGCTAAAATCTTTTCAAATTCCCCAACGTGGATTTGCCAATTAGGGCGATCGATCGGTTGGTCGCCCCTAGTTTTTGGTACTTGACGGTAGTGGATGCCATACTTGCACTCACAATCTAGCCCTAATTCACGGAAGCGCTCAGCCCTGCGAACATGCCACATTACACCATCTCTGCTGATACACAGAAGATCAGCGGCTTGCTGCGGTGATACCCATAACCCACTAATGCCGTAAGTCTGAAAAATTCGCCCCAGCCACTCTTGCTGCTGCTCCAATCTTTGGCATTTTGTCTCTAATCGCTCTACCTTCTCGTTGAGGTATGTAAGGTTCAGTTGCGTCACTGCTCGCCCTCCTTCAAGGCTTGGTCCAGTATCAAAAGCAAAAAATAAATATCGTGCTGCTGTTGTTCGGGTGGTCCGGGGGTTTCCCCAGTTGCCTGCCAACGCAGCGATCGCACCCTTATCTCTTCGATCTGCTGCCGCTCGGTGTGGCTGAGGATGATCATGGGCGATCGTCTTCCTCAACTTCAGGACTCATCAATAAACCTGTGTCGATAATTTGACTGGACTGTCGAGGCTCAGAAGATGGAACCTGCGGAAGCTCTGTCCAGTGGGTGACGGTAGCACCTGGATCAAAGAATCCAAAGAACATATCACCGTAGTCGCAGTGATTTCCCCATGATGCGACTGTGACCCACTTAGATAATCCAAGGTCATACTGTTTTTGAACTGCGACCAAATACCATCCGTATTCTGATGGGCTTTTTTCTGAAGCTTTTATCCAGTCAACGTTAGTCATTGCGATCGCCCTCCTCAACAAATCGACCATCAGAAAATACTTGCTCCGAGCGCCCCCATTTTTTAGCAGGGTGCTCAGTATCCTGGTAAGCGATCAGGGTGCCGCCATCGGTAAATTTGTGCTCGGCGTGCCCATCGTCAAAAAGATAAATTTCGATCACACACGAGGTTTCCACATGAGCCACCCAAAAACTAGAGGTGTATTCGGATGGATTTTCGTTGTAGGAGGCGATCGCAATCACTCGGTACAGCGTGCCCTTTTTGTGGCGATAAAGCTTGCCAACTTCTGGTGTCATGGGCGATCGCCCTCCAAAACTTCTCTAGCGGTGCTGTGAACAATCCCCAACCTCGCCTTCAACTCTTCAATCTCTCTATCTTTTTCATCGGCAACAACTTTAAGAGCTTGGGCAAAGTTGGCTCTCAATGCCGCAATGTCAATCGGACTGATAGCAGTGGGTGTAGGCAGTCTTTGCGCCCAGTTATTCACAACAGCGTCGGCTAAGCGCATCTGATTAACGTTCATTAGAGGAGCCTCCCCAAGATGGTGCAGGCGATCGCCACTACTGCCACAACCACATGAGCAGCAAACCTCTCGTCGCGAATCTGCTGCTGCAATACACCCACCTGCAGTCTGAGGCGGAAGATTAGATCACTTTGACTAGAAGCGGCATCACCGAAACTTTTTGCAAACTCGCGATCGCGCTCCTCCCGTTGTTCCTGCTCCCACAACTTGCTCAGTCTGTCCCGTAGCTTGGTCACATCTTTGGGTTCTTGATTCATGCTCATGATTAAATGATCTCCTGCGGAAGTTGAGCGATCGGTTCACCCATTGACACCACGACGTAAACCCATTGCTCAATAGGGTCTGCCGAAAATTGGTGATACTCGTTCTTTAGAACCTCACCAATTTGTTGCTTTAAGTCGGGGCTTAAATTAACCCAACCCCATCCATCAGAAAAAAGACGGGCACAAATCAGGGCGAAACCATAAGAGTCTGGGCAAGGAAGAATACCATTGGGAAAAGCAGGCGTTGGAAGCAATCGCACTGCGTACCAAGGCGATCGATTTGCTTTTGCTATATTTTCCGCATCTCCAATGCTTCCAAAGAAAGTCAAAATCTCTCCATTTCGTAGCTCTAAAACTTCGCCACCTATGATCTCTTCCATGTCAAACTCCTGTCTGATAGGGTGGGGTTTGTCTCACTGGTTGCTGTTGCTGGAGCGATCGCACTTCCGCAATCAACGTTTTGAGGTGGGCTACCATCTTCAACTCACGCCCAGTAAGTTTCTGAGCGGGGAGAGAGGCTAAATCCTCAATCTCCTTAAGCTCTTGCTCTGTCATGGCGCTAACCTGCCTTTGAGCCAAAGATTCTTCTCAAACCATTCGTAGACCTGTGGACACCAAGCTTGAAAGTGGGGCAACATCAACTCGCATAACTGCTGACATTCAAGTTGTGCGTCGCGTTTTCCCCTGATCAGAAGGATGTGCATCAGCGATCGCAGATTGAGGCTCAAGACCCAGTGTTGGCGAATTCCAAACGGTATCAGATCGCGAGCATGTTCTTCGGATAATCCGCTCTTGATGTCTATGTGATAATCTTGCGCCGCTCTGATGCACTTGGTCTTGTGCCACTCTCGATGGTCAGAGCCATACTCATAACGCTTGCTTTGGCGATCGCTGTAGGTGCCAATAGGTCGCAGATAGAAGACCTCTTCCACGTCTCGTCTACCTTCGGCTACCTCGATGATTCGCTGACCCGTATAGCGCCCACTCTGGACATCCATTGAGATTCCAACGCGATGAGTGCGGAGTTGTTGCATAACACTATGAGGGAACCATCCGCAGTTGAAAACAATTTGCGGATGCTCTAGCGGGCCATAGTGACCACGGTTGCCAGAGAGAAGGTGCTTGACAATGCGATCGCCGCAGTCCTCCTCGTCGGGCC
>DATNOY010000908.1:0-5931 GCA_036703495.1 Coleofasciculaceae cyanobacterium | reverse complement strand
ATCGTGATTGACCAAGATAGCTTTGGGTGACTCCAGAGCGTATGACTGCCCTTTGCAGGTCGCCATCTGTACCCAAGCTGTAACAGCATCGCCTTAATTTCTCTAACCTTTTTCGGCACTAGCCCTATCCTAAACCTATTTAATTTTTACCTGAATTCCCGGATAGGAAGCTGTTGCGATCGCGGTGAGAGAAAGAGAGGCTGAGCTGGTTAAGCGTCTTCGTCCTCTGAGTCTTGACCCCAATCGCGCTTTTGCTCTGCTTTGTCTTCATCATCGAGCATTCCAAAAATGGTGATGGTTCCGGCGATCGCACTCTTCCCGAAACTTGCCCTTTTGCTTCAGAACCTGTGTTGGCTAGCAACTGGCTACCCTGAATGCGATCGCCCATCAAACATCGCACGAACTCGCTTTCAAGAATTTTCTGTTGCATCAACCGTAAGTAACCTTCAGCATCCACCCACCCACGAAACCACCCGACAACTAATAACCCCCGATCGCCCCACCGATGCAACGCGCCCTCTGCCGCCCATCCACCATCCCATGCGGAGGGGGCGTGGGGGACGTGCCCGTCCTCCACCGGGGGTTTGGGGGAGACCCCCAAGGCTGTTGGCTGTTATAGCGGTGTGCACTCGGCTAAAACCAGATAATTTTTTGAAAGCCTCGCTCCGCGAGGCTTTCAAAAAATTATCTGTACTTGACTCAGTTGAAAATTGCTATAGCTATCCCACAACCCTCAAGCCACCCCCACCGCCTCCATCGCCGCCTCCAGAGCGATCGCCACATGCGTCCAATGCGTCCCCCCCTGGCAAAACACAACATAGGGTTCCCTCAGCGGGCCATCCGCCGAAAACTCCGACGTACTGCCATCAATAAACGTCCCACCCGCCATCACCAGTTCACTCTCATAGCCCGGCATCTCAGCCGGAACCGGACTCAAATAAGAACCAATCGGAGAATGCTCCTGAATCGCCTTACAGAAAGCAATCACCTTCTCCGGCGAACCCAGCTTAATCGCCTGAATAATATCCCGCCTCGGCGCATCGGGCAGCGGATTCACCGGATAACCCAACTGCTCAAAGACCGCAGCCGTCAAGTGATTTCCCTTCATCGCCTCTCCCACCATTTGCGGAGCCAGAAACAACCCCTGAAACAGCAGCCGGTTTTGGTCAAACGTCGCTCCCCCCTCACTGCCAATCCCCGGAGCCGTCAGCCGACAAGCCGCCTTTTCCACCAAATCCGCCCGTCCAGCAATGTAGCCCCCTGCCGTGACGATCGTCCCACCCGGATTTTTAATCAACGATCCGGCGATCAAATCAGCCCCCACCGCCGTTGGCTCCCGATCCTCCACAAATTCGCCATAGCAGTTATCCACAAAACAAACCGTCTCCGGATTCTGCTGCTTAACCAGATAGACAATTTTCTCAATCTCTTGAATCGACAGGCTACGCCGCCAAGAATAGCCGCACGATCGCTGAATATGCACCAGCTTCGTTTCAGGACGCACCGCAGCAGCCAGTTTGTGCCAGTCAATCTCACCCGCTTCCGTCAGCTCTAGCTGGCGATAGGCAATGTTAAAGTCCTTCAAAGAACCCTGGTTCTCTCCCCGCAGCCCAATCACTTCCTCCAGCGTGTCATAGGGTGCCCCGGCCACAGCCAGCATCTCATCGCCCGGACGCAAGACCCCATAGAGTGCCGAGGCGATCGCATGCGTTCCTGAGACAAACTGAATGCGTACAGCCGCCGCTTCCGCCCCCATAATTTCTGCAAAGACGCGATCGAGCACCTGCCGACCCAGATCATCATGCCCATAGCCACTAACGCTAGCAAAATGGTGAACTCCCACCTGGTGCATCCGAAATGCTTTTAAAGTTCGACGAATATTTTTCTTGACCTGCGCGTCAATACCAGAAAAGATTTGAGATAGTGCCTGTTCTGCCTGCTGAAGCCGCTCATTGCTGCTCATTGATCCCAGCCCCCTCCTTTGGGGATGATGACCGTGATAAATGCGGTCATGTAAAATTCGTCGGGTTGCCTTTGATTTCAGGTCGTGCCCGAAGACTTGCGGAATTCATTGTCGCGCAGATCTGGCTACACCGTTCATATTGAGATGACTTCATGACTATTGCAACCTCAACCAAACTCTCCCGAGACTGGGCTGTCATCGTGTTCATGATAGCCCTTCATATTGCTGCGCCTTTTGCATTTTTGCCTATCTTCTTTAGCTGGAAAGGTGTTGCACTCGCCGTGTTTCTGCACTGGCTCACGGGTGGCGTGGGAGTGACTTTGGGCTGGCATCGCCTATTGACCCATCGCAGCTTTCAAACTCCTAAATGGCTAGAGTATTTTCTAGTATTTTGTGGCACCTTGTCCATGCAAGGTGGGCCAATCTGGTGGGCTGGGCTGCATCGCCACCACCACCTCTTTTCAGATCAGGATGTTGATCATCATGATTCCACCAAAGGCTTTTGGTGGAGCCACATGGGCTGGATGATGTATGACGTTGCAGCTGAAGCAGAAATTCCTCGCTTTACGAAAGATATTGCCAACGATCGCTTTTACCAATTCCTCGATAAATACTTTTTTCCGATTCAGGTCGTCTTTGCGATCGTGCTCTACCTGATTGGGGGTTGGTCCTTTGTGTTTTGGGGCGTTTTCATGCGGCTGGTGCTGGTCTACCACACGACTTGGCTAGTCAACAGTGCCACTCACAAGTTTGGCTACCGCACCTATGATTCCGGCGATCGCTCCACGAACTGCTGGTGGGTGGCCGTGCTGGCCTATGGCGAAGGCTGGCACAACAACCACCATGCCTACCAATACTCGGCTCGGCATGGGCTCAAATGGTGGGAAATTGATGCCACCTGGATGATGATTAGAGCATTACAGCTTGTAGGATTAGCGACGAAAGTCAAGCTTGCTGAACAAACCTGAGCCATGCGCTCAGCCACTTGAGTCAGCCAACTCCTAAAAGTAAACCTGATGCTATGGTTAAGCCTGCACGATTGTGCAGGCTTTTTTGTGAGATTATGTGGTAGATAGTTCACAAAACCTTACCATTCATCCGGCCTCATTTGACCCCTCAAAAGCCGCCAAGCGCAAGCATTTCAGAGCGGCTATCACACCCTAATTGCAAAAAATTTTTCACCTACTATAGCCACTCCTGTGCTAGTGTCTCTAATAGGATTATTTTCGGCTGGTTAATTCGTCTTGTGCGTGTTTCTCCGAATCTAACTCTCTACACTCTCTGGTTCTGGAGATCTTCTTCAAATGTCTATTTATGTCGGCAATCTATCCTTTGAGGCAACTCAAGAGGATATTACTCAGATTTTTGCGGAATACGGCACGGTTAAGCGGGTTCAACTGCCAACCGACCGTGAAACAGGCCGTTTGCGCGGCTTTGCTTTCGTCGAAATGGGTGCAGAAGCAGAAGAAGCTGCTGCTATTGAAGCCCTCGACGGCGCAGAATGGATGGGTCGTGACCTGAAGGTCAACAAGGCAAAACCCCGTGAAGACCGAGGCTCCTTCGGCGGCGGCGGTGGCGGCGGCGGCTGGGGCAACAAAGGTGGTGGTGGTGGCGGTGGCGGTCGCCGCTACTAAGCTTGAAGCCTAAGCTTTAACTCTGCCGTTTGAAGGGTAGACGCCTTGTCTACCCTTTTTTGATGAAGGCTACCGGATAATTGCCCCAATCTAGGCATATCTCTAGTCAACTTGCGAGGCGATTGAATGACCCAAGTGATTCTGGGCGAAGATGAAGGAATTGAATCAGCGCTACGTCGATTCAAGCGAAAAGTTTCTAGAGCAGGCATCTTCCCTGACATGAAAAAATATCGCCACTTCGAAACGCCCATTGAAAAACGCAGGCGCAAGGCAACGGCTAGACATAAGCAACAAAGGCAACGCTTTCGTACTAGTTAGGCAGTTTCTAAGACATTAGGCAATTGCTAAGGCACAAAAAACCCTCAGGACAGGTTCGGACAGTTACGGCTCAGCTACATGCCAAGGGCTTAGCAAAACTTGCATTAGTCGGTAAATTTCTTCCCAACATCGCCTTCATTCTTGAAATCCACTAAGCCTCTGTTGGTCAGCCAAGGTGTAGATCCTTTTAAATCCTCCTTGCCTTTAGGCAGGTAAGCTTGGGGACGCAAACCTTTTGCGCAGTTCCCTCCTGTTTATAGACGCTTTACAGGCGCTTGCGGCTTCCCGCCACAGATCCCTCAACTCACCCTCTTAGCACGCCCTCTCAACCCCAGGTGAACCCCATGAAGATCAATGAGCTTTTGAGCCGATACGCAGCAGGGCAAAGAGATTTCCGAAACCTCAATTTGATGGCAGCTAACCTGAGGAATACCAACTTGAGCGGTGCGAATCTGAGCGGTGCGAACTTAACGAAAGCAAACTTGACCCGGACAAACCTGACGCGGGCCAATCTCACCGGAGCCATTTTGACCGGCGCAGATTTAACCGAAACCAACTTAACTCAGGCGAACTTAACGAACGCTGCCTTGGGAGAAGTTGACCTTAGTGTTGCTAATATTCGAGGAGCAATTATCCGCCAAGTTAAGGTAGATGAGGGCTCAAACGATTCCGTTGCCTTGAACAATATGCCTTAGCGTCGTCAAGGTTTCAACGCTGATTAAGCCCCGTCGCTGCCCTTTTTGATTGGACATCCCTAGAGCGATCGGGCCACCCCGCTTAGGATTCCGATAAAACCGAGGCGATGCATTGATGTAAGTCATGGCGCTACCAATGCTAAGAGAAAATTGGCGACTTTCCTGATAAGATTCAGTCGCCAAGCAATCGACATGACCGCTACTATGCCGATTAATCCAGGTAATTGCATCTTCCAAACTATCCACCGCCTTAAAGGCGATCGTCCGATTTAAGTAGGGATGGGCCCACTCGGAAGGCAGCGCCTCATGGGCAAAAATCTCGGGATATTCTGCACAAAGAATCTCATCTCCTCGAAGATGGTAGCCCTTTTCCTTAAGGCTGTTCCAGAGCATGATCAGAGAGGATGAGTTGTGCTGACGGTGAATCAAAACCTTTTCGATCGCATTCACCGCATCTGGCACACTCTGATGGCTTTCCAGAATCATCCAACGGGCAATATCTAGACTGCAAGAGGGCGACCAATAAAGATAACAGTTGCCAATCGCCGTCTTTAGCACAGGACAAGTCGCTTGCCGCACCACTTGCTGCACCAGACTGGCTCGCCCATAGGGAATCACCAAATTGATGTATTGATCCTGCATCACCAGTTCCCGAATCTGGTCGCCATGATCCGGCAACAAAATTTGCACACAGTTGTCCGGCAATCCAGCATCCTCGATCGCCAGCTTCAGCGTTTCAGAAATGACCTGATTAGAATGGCTAGCTTCTGCCCCTCCTCGCAGGATCAGGCTGTTGGCCGTACGGATGGAAAACCCAGCCGCGATCGCCCCCATTTCAGGAAACGCCTCAAAAATAAAAGCAATCACCCCTAGAGGCGTCAGCTGGCAGTAAGTCTGGCAATGATCAACCTGATAGGAAGGAATATTTAAGACCTGCTGAATCGGATCAGACAGTTCTGCCAGTCGTTGCAAAATTTGTCCGGCCGTTTGCAATCGTTCTGGTGTGAGCTTTAGCCAATCCAGCACCAAGTCTGGAACCGCCATTTCGCGACTAATTTCTAGATCCAGCGTATTCGCCTCTAGAATATCGTCCTGGCGTTCCATCAGCGCTTCTGCCATGAGATGAAGCGCTCTACTGCGATCGGTTCCCCGCATCGCCGCCAGTTCTAGGGAAGCCTGGTAAGCCCGATAAGCCGTGGTTGTAATAGGTGAAGCGTTCAAGTCCGTCCTTGCATTGACTAACGTCTACAAGCTAGCCATAGCATCAAGACTAGCATCATCGACAGAACCAATGCTGCAATCACCCGAAAGGTAACACTAG
>DATNOY010000907.1:0-7089 GCA_036703495.1 Coleofasciculaceae cyanobacterium | reverse complement strand
CTGTACGATCGCACCGGCAACATCCTCAACATCCAGCCGGTCATACCGACCAGCCTCAGTGACCACTGGGTATTAATCAATCGCACCATTATTCCAGTGGCCTATCAGCCAGAATTAGCACCTGGAGTAGACAGTACCTTTGGTCTGGGAGATATCTTTTACCAGGGCTTTTTCTCCCCGAAGAATTCCAGCAGCTTTACCTGGGGGATAGGTCCAGCCGCCCTATTGCCAACGGCCACCGATCAGGTGCTGGGCACTGGCAAATGGTCCATTGGCCCGGCAGCGGTAGGGTTAGTGACCAGTGGCCCCATTGTTGCGGGAGCGTTGGTAAACAATGTCTGGTCAGTTGCCGGGGATAGCGATCGGTCCGATGTGAGCCTGCTGACCCTGCAGCCGTTCTTTAACTACAACTTCCCAGGGGGGTGGTATATCAATACGTCCCCGATTATCACGGCCAACTGGCTAGCCGCCGGCGAACAGTGGACTGTCCCTATTGGCGGCGGCTTTGGCCGGGTTTTCAAGATTGGTCGCCAACCGATAAATGCGTCCATAGGGGCCTACTGGAATGCTGTCCGTCCAGAGGGGGGTGCAGACTGGACCCTGCGGACTCAGATTACGTTGCTGTTCCCCAAATAAGCGCAGGCGATCGCCTTCCATTAGTCTCAACGGGTTGAAGACGAATCTTTGTATTTTTTGTCCTTTATATTTGAATTCTGATATCAGATCCGGTTAATCATTAGTGCTCAGGGGTGTGGGAGCCAGCCCCCGCACGTCCTCATCTGAGTGCGCACTATAAGATGCCTGCGGTTTGAGGTAGTAATTTTAGAACATGCCAGATCCTAGAAGTTCTTGATACTGAGCGATCTTCTCTATTTCTTCTCGATTGATTTCTAAGCTAAAAGCATTCAAACAAGATTAAGTCTCAACCTTAAGAGGCTAATCCATCAACTGCCAGCTTAGAAAAGCCAGGAGACAGCATGCTTTCCAAAATTCCAGAACGCTCCATGCATCTGATCCGGTGGGGATTGACACTAGGATGGCTGCTCTTAATTATTTCGATGTTTTATGACCCCGTTTCAGCCGTTTTAACTGCCCCCGGTCAGGTCTTTGCCGCTGCTACCCCCAACGGCTGCTTTCAGTTTCAAGGCGAATGCCGTCCCCTGTCTGTTTATCCGATGGGTGCCCGCATTTTCTGGGGCATGGTTCTGCCGCTGATTATTCTGACGCTGCTGATCTTGGGGCATGAAACTTGGCGACGGATTTGCCCTCTATCCTTTCTTTCGCAAATTCCCCGGGCGTTAGGCTGGCAACGGCAGCTGGTGATTGATGAAAATTCCTGGTTAGGCCGCAATGCGCTCAATGTTCAATTTACTTTGCTATTTATTGGTTTAAACATACGTCTATTATTGGTCAATTCCGATCGCTTTCTGCTGGGAATCTTTCTGCTATTAACCATCCTAACTGCTATCACAATTGGCTTCCTTTATGATGGCAAAACCTGGTGCAATTACTTTTGTCCTATGGCTCCCGTTCATATCATCTACAGTGAGCCTAGTGGCTTGTTAGGCAGCAAGGCCCATACTGCCCCACCCAAGAGCATTACGCAATCGATGTGTCGCACCATTGACTCTAACGGGCGAGAAAAAAGTGCCTGTGTCGCCTGCAAGTCGGGCTGCATTGATATTGACGCAGAAGGTTCTTACTGGGAAACGATTCGACAGCCCGATCGCAAGTTACTCTACTATGGTTATCTAGGTCTGGTCATCGGGTTTTATCTTTACTTTGGATTATATAGCGGCAATTGGAATTTACTTTCAGCTGGCGTCTGGAATGAAACCAATCAACTGTCTACCTTAACCAGCCCCGGATTTTTTATTGCTGGTCGGGCGATCACCATTCCAAAATTGATTGCCGTTCCCTTAACCCTGACCCTGACCTCTGGTGCCATTTATGCCCTGGGACTTTGGCTAGAAAAAGCTTACAAGCGGTATAACCGAAAACTCGTCCGTCCTTTAAGGGTTGAGCAAGTGCAAAGTCGAGCGTTTGCGATCGCTGCCTTTCTCGCGTTCAACTTGCTGTTCTTTTGGGGCGTTCGTCCTACCTTGGGATATTTTCCACTAGCATTGCAAAACCTCCTGAGTTGGTTAGCCATTGTGCTGAGCAGCTTATGGTTGGTTAAAACCTGGCATCGCAGTGCCCACCGCTATGGGCGTGAGCGAGATACCTATTTGTTGCGACGACAGCTCAGCAAGTTAGAAATTAATTGGTCTCAGTATCTCGAAGGTCGTTCTTTGGATGACTTAAAACCCGATGAACTTTATACCTTAGCCAAAGTCCTGCCAAGCTTCACCCAGGACTATCGGCTACAAATCTACCTTGGGGTTTTGCAAGAGGCATTGGAGCAGCGAAAAATTACGCCGGATACGAGCCTGAGTGCGCTGCAAACCCTACGCCAACAGCTAGGACTGTCTGATGCAGCCCATGGAAAAGCGTTAGATCAACTTCAGCAGCAAGCCCCCGACCTGTTCCTCTCTCCCAAACCCATCCCCCATCCAGAATCCACGATTCTCTGGCGATTGGGTAGACGAAATGTCGATCCGGAGGCGACCCAGGTACGCGGCGATGTGGATCCCGATGCAACGGTCGTATGGCGCGATCGCCTGCCGCATAAAAAATGAACAGTCTGCACCTTGTAAAATACCTGCTCTAGTCTAATAGAGCGCTTTGCGATGGACTAAAACCAGAGTATTTTTTGAACGCTTGGCGAGGTTTGCAAAAAATATTCTGGACGGCACACCTTGAGAACAGCTAACAGCGATAGAAGTCAAAATCATGATCACCCTAAAAGCGATTCACTATCAGACGGGCAAACTTCAAGAAGTCGTTCTGATGCCTGAAACTCAGCCCACCCAAGACTGCTCAATCGGCCGCATCAAAACCTGTGACTTGTTTTTGGAAAGTTCTGATGTCAGCCGCACCCATGCCAAGATTCAAATCCAGAACGATAGCTATTCCTTTATTGATCTGGGCAGCGCCAATGGTTCTCGGATCAATGGTCAGCGTGCAGTAGCCCATCAAAATTACCTTCTAGAAATCAATGATCTGATTCAGATTGGGGACTTTGTCTTACGCGTTGAAGCGATCGACTTTCCAGCTTCAGAGGATGCCACTGCATCAATCAGCCAGCGCTTAGACAACGATGTTCTTGCCGAAAAGCTGCGACAGCGGGAATGGAGCAAAGGCAATTTAACCGTTCACTGTGTGCGCATTACCCAGGAAACTGCAGATGTTAAAACTTTCACCTTTGTTGCCGATCCCCCTGTGCAGTTTCACTACCAACCCGGACAGTTTGTCACGCTAGACTTAGACATTGATGGAGAATCGGTGCTGCGTTCCTACTCAATTTCATCTGCGCCTTCTCGCCCCCACACGTTAGAAATTACGGTTAAACGAGTCGCTGCCCCTTCACCCAACACCCCAGCAGGCTTAGTTTCTAACTGGCTACATGACCATCTCAACCTGGGAGATCCGGTTAAATTAACGGGGCCATTCGGGAAGTTCACCTGCGCTCCCCACCCCGCCGATCGCCTGCTGATGATTTCTGCAGGCAGTGGCATCACGCCAATGATGTCGATGTCCCGTTGGATATCCGATCGCGCCATCCCATCAGATATTGTTTTCTTCCACAGTGCTCGTACCCCCCGCGATATCATCTTCCGGACAGAATTGGAAATCATGTCTGCCCGTCTGCCTAATTTTCATTTAGCCCTCGCAACAACGCAGCCGACCTTAGGGGATCCCTGGTATGGCTTTACCGGCAGATTAACGGAGACCACCCTGCGCAGCATTGCGCCCGATTTTCCAGCCCGCCAGGTCTATGTCTGTGGGCCAGCAGGTTTTATGCACAGCACCAGGGCACTGCTAGAAACCCTCAATTTCCCGATGTCGAACTACTTTGAAGAAAGTTTCGGGGCTCCTCAAAAATCTGCACCCGCTAAAACCGCGATCGCCAATCCCCTCCCTGCCGCTGTGCCTGCTGCTGTGCCTGCCGCTGCGCCTGCTCAAGAACTCGCGTCTAGCGTTCTGTTCTCCCGGTCTGGTCAACAGGTTGAGTCTGATGGGTCAGAATCAATTCTGGAATTGGCAGAACAAGTCAGAGTGAAAATTCGCAGTAGCTGCAAACAGGGAGTCTGCGGAGCTTGTAAGCAGCGTAAGCTAGAAGGAGAGGTGAGCTATGATTCTGAACCGGATGCGCTCAATCCAGACGATCACGCCGCAGGCTATATCTTGCCTTGTGTAGCCACTGCAGTCGGCCGAGTGGTGATTGAAGCCTGAGGATCATCCTGCTGCTCGGGTTCTTCTCAAGCTTAAAACCGCCCGATCAACTTCGCCAGCGCAGCACCTGCTCCTTAACCGGATTTACAAAAGGACGACCTTCTGCCGTAGCGCGAGCAAATTCTGCCTTGAGCTGATAGTACCAGCGGGCTTGAGTGTCTGCATCCTTGATCAGCATCAAAGCCGGATTATGCTGTAAGCCAATCTGTTGCTTAATCACCATCTGCCGATCCTGATCCAAAAAGGTGCGGATAAACGGTAGGAGGATCGGTTTCAGCAGCGTCAGCCAGGGCAACGTGCTGTAGAACAGGGTCGTCACCTCGGTTTGGGTGTCTGTCAGGGGGGTGATGGCCGTTAGATTACACAGGGTGTGCTGCTGGGTGATCACACGCTCGATCCGGACGGCAGGCAGCTGAAAAGAGATCTCTACTTCCGGAGCACTGCCAATCAAATCGTAGAAGAAGGTCGATCGCAACAGCGGATGCCGCCGCATTGTAAAGCCATAGGGAGAAGGATCAAAGGTTTTGACTTCTTCAGAGAGATGCGGATCGGCACGCCACCACCAGGCCCGATGCACAAAAGGCACATGCGCCGGATCCATTAACCCGACTACCGCATGATCGACATAGCAAGGAAAATTCATGATTTCCTTCGCCTGGTAGGAACTCTTTTCAAACCCAGGCACCTGCGGAATTTCCATAGCAGGGGCGATCGCATCAGACGAGTCATCCGATGTCATATAAATCCAAACGTTACCCTGCAGTTCCTGCACAGGGTATGACCGGACTCGAAAGCGATCTAAATTGAGCGTCTGGTCGTCTGTCAGTGAAGGAATCGCCGTGCATTGTCCAGCCGGATTAAACCGCCAGCCATGATAGCCGCACGCTACCTCCGTACCATTGAACTGTCCACAGCTGAGGGGAACTGCCCGATGTGGGCAAATGTCGCGAAGCGCAAAGACTTCACCGGCTGTACTGCGTCCAAACAGGATGGGCTGATTGAGCAGGGTTTTTGCCATCATCTGACCCGGCTTCAGCTGATCTCCTGGCAGCGCGTAGTACCAAATATTATGCAGGAATAGGTTTTCGCGATTCATCACAAGGGAAATTGATCCTTTCAGTTTGGACTGCCCGATACTCTGTACGCTGGTCTCCAAGGAGGGTCGCAGCCCATCTTACCGCAATTTTTATTTGAGTTTGAGGATGTGATGCCGTTCTGAGGTTAACGGCGCGCGATACGCTTAAAGACGAGATAATTCCCTAGTTCATCATTCCACCCAGCTACCTCATCAACTTTCCAGCTACCTCATCAACTTTAAAGTGCATGTTGACTTATCCTGAAATTAACCCGATCGCCCTCAAGGTTGGCCCCATTGCCATCCATTGGTATGGGATCATGTACCTGCTCGGTTTTTTAGGCGGTTGGGTGTTATTGCAAGTTCGGATTAAGCACTTCAAACTGAACTGGACAGCCGATCAGTTGAGCGATCTAGTGATCTACCTGGTCATGGGCGTTATTTTAGGGGGACGACTAGGCTATGTCCTGTTCTACAATCCCTCGTTCTATATCCAGCACCCGCTGCAAGCTTTGGCGATTTGGGACGGTGGCATGGCGTTTCATGGAGGGTTGATCGGAGTCATTGTGGCGATCGCGATTTATGGACGGCAGCATCAACGCCAATTCTTTGAGATTGCAGATTTTGTAGTTCCAGTTGTGCCGATTGGGTTAGCCACAGGCCGGATTGGCAACTTCATCAATGGAGAATTATGGGGCAAGGTCGCTGACTTGCCTTGGGCAATGCAGCTTCCCTGTAATGATCCCCGTTTTGAGCGCTACTGCAACGGGGCAACGACGGGATACAGTCCGCCACATCATCCATCTCAGCTGTACGAATTTTTTCTGGAAGGGGTGGTTTTATTTATTGCCCTCTGGTGGTTCTCCGGCAAGCGTAGACCCAGAATGGCAGTATCTGGGCTATTTGCGCTACTGTATGGAGTCTTCCGATTTATCATCGAGTTTGTCCGTCTGCCAGATATTCAATTGGGTTATTTAGCCTGGGGTTGGGTGACGATGGGGCAAGTGCTGTCCCTCCCGTTGATTGCTATCGGCATCCTGCTGATCGGGCTTGCTTACACAAACAAAAGCCAGCGCGAATCAAGACGTGAATAGGTCTGGGAGATGGGGTCAGCGATCGTCCCTGGGCGTATCCCTTAGCGTAGACAGACAGGGGGAAGGAGTCAGCGGCGATCCAGCCGCTTGGTTCTCAGAGGGTGCAACCAGCATCACTTTTCCATCTGGGCTAACGCTCCATCCTTGCGCTTCAACGATCGCTCGTCTGTCAGCGCTGCGAGGAATCTGCACCGGCGTCTTAGCCGTAGAGGTGACCCAGTCGGTAAGGGTATTGTCATCACTCAACAGATCGGTCGGATTGGGCGGAAGCCCGCCCCGACCGCTGACAATGAAACTGCCCAGGCGATCGGCCGCTTCAGCACTGGTGGGACAGGCTGAAGAAATTTGGTTGGCTGCATCCGTCACCTCCGTCGGCAAAGCCACCAGCCCTCGACTGGGGTCAATATCCGGCGGCTTAACGCTGACTTCGCCGTTCAGCGTCGGTGAATTCTGAGAGATGGCAGTGATGTCATTGCTGGATAAACGACGCGGATTCAGCGCTTGACCCGTACCTAAACGGGCTCGCAGTTCGTCGCGGCTGAGCAAGTCTAACCCTGCTAATTGCCCTGTGAGATTAACCGCCCC
>DATNOY010000906.1:0-2068 GCA_036703495.1 Coleofasciculaceae cyanobacterium | reverse complement strand
GACGGGAAGGCGCGATCGATATCTATGATTTTTCTGATGCTAAACCCTTTGAACCCTTGGATACCTAATTGCCGTTAATTGGAGTTCATGAATCGATGCAAATTGAACCTTATAGTGCTGACCAACTCGATGCCATCCTTCGTCTTTCACTTCGAGCTTGGACTCCGGTCTTTGAATCCATTCAGAAGATAATGGATCTTGACGTTTATCAGGAACTCTATCCCAACGATTGGCGGGAGAGCCAGCAAAAGGCAGTTGCAGCCGTCTGTGATGCTGCAGATACTCATGTATGGGTGGCGATAGAGGCTGGCTCAACCGTGGGCTTTGTGGCTGCGAAACTTGATGCAGAGACTTGCATGGGTGAAATCTATATGGTTGCGGTTGATCCAGATTGTCAAGGGCGTGGTATTGGTAGTGCTTTGACTCAATTCGCACTTGACTGGATGAAAGAAGCGGGAATGTCGATCGCAATGGTTGAAACGGGTGGTGATCCAGGTCATGCTCCAGCCCGGCAGACTTATGAAAAACTAGGATTTGGACTATTACCGATCGCCCGATATTTCAAGAAGCTATAGGATACAAGCTGATCACGATTGGTGTTGAATCACTTTATCAGTCACCACTGTCGATAAAACGATGGAAACTTCGACTGCTCCCAGTTGTAGAAATTGCTCCATCATTGCTTCCAGATGCTGCATAGACGGGAGAATAGCTTTCA
The DNA here is from genome assembly GCA_036703495.1 of Coleofasciculaceae cyanobacterium. Taxonomy (GTDB): domain Bacteria; phylum Cyanobacteriota; class Cyanobacteriia; order Elainellales; family Elainellaceae; genus Drouetiella. The sequence continues at coordinate 1,350 of DATNOY010000906.1, read as the reverse complement.
GGATGTAGTACTCACTTCCCACCACCCGGTGGGCCTCAATCACTCCGGGGAGGGCGATCGCCAGTTCTCGCAATCGTTGACAGTGTTCAATCTGCACCCGCAGCTTAAAAAATGCTGTGATGGGTAAGCCAATTTTCTCGCGGTTGATGTTGATCGTGTAGCCTTCGATGAAGCCTTCATCTTCTAGCTTTCGGACTCGTTCTGCGATCGCGGTTCCCGTTAACCCAATCCGCTGACCCAATGCCTTGAACGAAATCCGTGCCTCTGCTTGAAGGATGGATAGAATTTGCCAGTCTACTTCATCCAGGTTTGTCACGGCTCTCATACTGGCTCTCAAACTACTCTACATAGTGCCATTTTATCTATTCAATCACTCGCTGAGAACCACTTCACTTTATCAGGTTAAACAGCTCATATTTGCTAAATAGTAAAGTAGAAAACCCAAAATGCCTGATCTTTTGTCTGTATTTTTAATTTGATTTTGTTTAGGCTAGAAGCATCAATCCTGTTGCAGCAAGGTTCGGGAGATAACTGGAGAATGATTATGACAACACAACAACCGCGCATATGGTTTATTACAGGTTGTTCAACAGGATTTGGACGTGCTTTAACTGAAGCTGTGTTAAAGCATGGTGAAATTGTGATTGCAACGGCTCGCCAACCTGACAAGTTAAAGGATTTAGTGTTGCAATACGGCACTTGCATCCTGCCATTGCCGCTTGATGTGACCCAATCCTCCGATATTCAATGGGCTGTGAACCAAGCGATCGCCACCTTTGGACGGATTGATGTACTGGTGAATAACGCCGGATATGGTGTATTTGGAGCGATAGAAGAAGTGAGTGATGCCGATGTGCGGCGGCAGTTTGAAACGAATGTGTATGGCGCATTGGATGTAACTCGTGCTGTTCTACCTCATCTACGTCGCCAACGGTCAGGGCATATTCTCAACATCTCTTCCAGTGGAGGCTTCATTGGTTTTGCAGGGGCAGGAATTTACTGCGCTTCAAAATTTGCTTTAGAGGGCTGGTCAGAGGCGTTGGCGAAGGAAGTTACAGCGTTAGGTATTCGCGTCACGATTGTTGAACCGGGTGCCTTTCGGACTGCCTTCAATGGCACGCTGGTTTCCCCATCTCAACCGATCGAAGATTATGCCGCTACCAGTGGACAAATGTTGCAATGGCTCCAACAGATGAACGGGCAACAGCCGGGTGATCCTGACAAGGCCGCGATCGCTATGATCCAGGCTGTAAATCATCCTAACCCTCCCCTTCGGTTGGTACTGGGGGCAGATACTCTGGAGGCAATTTACGCCAAGTTGGAAGCTGTATCGACGGATTTAGCCAACTG
>DATNOY010000905.1:0-5174 GCA_036703495.1 Coleofasciculaceae cyanobacterium | reverse complement strand
TGATCTGGGAAAAGGTCTGTGAAAAGCGATCCACCTTTCACAAACCTTTTATTGCTCCGGCAATATTTAAAACTACCTAAATCCCAAGGGCTTGATGGTAAGGCGCGCTTCGAGCGCCCTACCATCAAGCCTATTCAATTGCCGAGGTAATAGGCTTGTTACATAGCAATTGGAATTGGTTCAAACATAAATCTGACATTTCCGCTCAACTTGCTTACGCTGATGAGTCCGAATTTCCTCTAGCAAACGCCGAATTAGCCTACGATGTAGCCCGTCAATCCGAAGTTTCAAAGGAAGCCGCTCCTTTAACCAATCATGAATGTCAGGACGGGTGATTTTCAATTCATTCATCAGCCATTGACATTGATCAGGATAAACAGCAGCTTTATGATGATGTAAAATTTTCACACCTGCTACTTCTTCCCGCTTGTATATAATTGACTGAGGAATAATTTGGTAATTGTATGAAATTGGAAGAATTTTGAATTGCAATTTTAATAAAACAATTGCAAAGGCTAATGCTACATCATCTCCAGGAAAAGGTAAATTCTTGCTATATGCAATCCGGCTACTGAGCATCTTTTCACAGCTTTCTAAATAGCCTCGTCCAATTCCTGTACCCCGTCGGAAAGAAAAAACACCAGAGTGCAAGCGAAACCGAACAGGCTTTTGTTCTAATGAAGTTATAACCCACGGTAAATCATCAATATGAATGCTGAAGATTTCGCATAGCGCTAGCCAGTAGGGTTCGTTTTTATCTCCAGGACCACTTGATCCTACATTCTGATCTGTCGAACAGATTGCGAAATCTATGCCAGGTGAAAGTTCTAATAGTTCAGGTTCCCGAATAATTAAAGTATCAGAATCAAGAAATGCAATAGTGTCGGTTTTAGCATATTCCTCTTCTGCCAGAGTACAGGCTAATGCTTTATTGAGGTAGGGATACCAGGCTTGGGAATGCCGAATATTTCGTTGAATACAGGTTACTCCTAACTCCTCAAAGCGGCGAAGCGTTTGACGGGTCAGAGGAAGTCCAATTCTGGGTATAATTGCTAATACCGGAGAGTTTGCATATCTTCCAGCAAATTTTCTCAAACACTCGACTGCTAGCAGGGTTTGTGATTCTAAAATCCCAGATTCAACACCGTAAACAAACGTGACACAGGAATCACTTGAGGATAGATTCATGAGACTGTGAATATGTTGTTAGCCTGAGTCTAGCAATTAATACTGAGACATCCTCTGTGTTTTAGTTGCAACTTATACGCTCGAAAAATGTTTTAAGAGTGCCTTGTTGTGATTTTAAGCACCTGTTGATTCAACCTAACGCACCTTAAAAAAGCAGAACTGATTTTCTGGCAATTCTGAGCATCTCAATCCATCATGCCAATCGCATTAAAGTCCAGAGCTTGCTGATTACTGAATGCCTGTAATAACAAGATCATGACTTTATGGCTTCCCGCTGAGCAAAACCAGTGCCGTGGCTTGACAGATCAGTGAGATGGTTATGGATCTTATTTGATAAGAATGTTTGATAAGAACGGCAAGAAGAGGTCGAAACATCTGCTGTAATCCACCATAACAGCGATGCATCTGGCTGTGTATCGAAAAGCCTTGTATTCCTCAGCACTAATTTATCCTATCCAGGAGGCGTAATTACGTCTCCTTTAGTTTTTTATTCACAAAAAACAATCGATTATTCCCTTAAAAACCCCTTTGGGCAACGCTTCTAACCTATTGTTGTTGAATCTTTAACAAATCATCTTCTTCTACATCTAGGGACTGATGTATCTGACAGCATTTACTGGCAAAACAAGATATTACGAGTTTAGCGTTGGAATTGGCTAAATTTTAGCGTTTCCTGATGCCAGAACTGAGCTTCGTGTAGAGTCCCGATCGCACTAAAAGATTTGTTTAATTCAACAACGGATCACCGTATGAAGCAACACATTTTGATTACGGGTGGAGCTGGCTTTGTTGGCTCACACTTAGCAGATGAACTTCTAGCGCAGGGCTATCGCGTGCGCGTGTTGGATAATTTGGCTCCTCAAGTGCATGGGCAAAATGCCGAACGACCTGATTATCTGCATCCCGATGTTGAACTAATTAAGGGTGACATTCGGGATGCAGAAGCGGTGAAACGATCGCTGAAGGGTATTGATGCGGTTTACCATTTTGCGGCCTGTGTTGGCGTCGGGCAAAGCATGTATGAAATTACTCACTATACGAGCGTCAATAACCTGGGTACGGCAGTTTTGTTAGAAGCCTTGATTCAGCAGCCTGTAGAACGCCTCGTTGTGGCCTCTAGCATGAGTTTGTATGGGGAGGGGCTATATCGGTCGTCCAGCGGCGAATTGACGGTGGGAGTAGAGCGTAGTTTGTCCCAACTCCAGGCAAAGGATTGGCAAGTACGTAGCCAGATGGGTGAGGTGCTGACGCCAGTGCCCACTCCTGAGACAAAACCGCCAATGTTACCTTCCGTGTATGCCCTCTCCAAGTACGATCAGGAGCGCCTGTGTTTAACCCTGGGACGAGCCTATGGTATTGATACGGTAGCCCTACGATTTTTTAACATCTATGGCACGAGGCAGGCGTTGTCCAATCCCTATACGGGCGTGTTAGCCATTTTTGCGTCCCGGTTACTTAACCGCAAGCCTCCTTTGATTTTTGAGGATGGTTATCAGCAGCGAGATTTTGTTAGTGTCTATGATGTGGTGCAGGCTTGCCGTTTGGCGTTAGAAGTGCCGCAGGCCGCAGGACAGGTGTTCAATATTGGCAGTGGTCGGCAGTATACGATTCAAGAGATTGCCGAGCAAATGGCTAAGGTGCTGGGTCTGGAAGCGATTCAGCCGGAAATTACTGGACAATATCGAGCGGGTGATATTCGACATTGCTTTGCAGATATTACTCAAGCCCAGCAGCTTTTAGGCTATAACCCCCAAGTTCATCTCTCGGAAGGATTAATTGAATTGGCTACCTGGCTAGAGGGACAGGTGGCGTTTGATCGGGTTGCTGAAGCTCGCCAGGAACTGGTGGTGCGGGGGTTAGCCGTATGAGCGATCGCTCCCATCCCATCCTTGGCATTTTGGAATGGTTTCGTCCCGGAGAATATGATCGGGTTGAACAAATCTTGGATGATCTGAATATTTTAGGAGTTCAGGAATTACGCACAGGGATTTCCTGGGCAGATTGGCATACTGAGCAGGGACAAGAATGGTACGCCTGGCTGCTGCCTCGACTGGCGCGATCGGTGCATCTGCTGCCTTGTTTTCATTACACGCCGCCTTCCTTAGGGGTGCATCATAAAACTTCGGCACCGCCACGCCAGCCTCAAGCCTTTGCCGACTTTTTGGATCAGATGGTGACGCAGTTTGGCGATACCTTTGAGTGGGTAGAACTGTGGAATGAGCCGAATAATTTGACCGACTGGGACTGGCGGTTGGATCCTCAGTGGCAGGTGTTCTCGGAGATGATCGGGGCTGCGGCTTACTGGATGCATCAACGTGGCAAAAAGACGGTGCTGGCTGGCATGATGCCGATCGATCCCAACTGGCTGCATTTAATGTCCGATCGGGGCGTGTTGGCGCACATTGATGCCGTAGGAATTCATGGGTTTCCGGGAACTTGGGAATTTGATTGGCAGAGTTGGACAGCGCATGTTTCTAAGGTGCAAACGGTATTGGCTCAATGCCATTGCCCAGCCGAAATTTGGATTACGGAAACTGGCTTTTCTACCTGGCGGCATGATGAGTATGCGCAGCTGAAGGCTTTTACTGAAGCGATCGCAGCACCCGTCGATCGCGTTTACTGGTATGCCGGACATGATCTGCATCCCCAAACGCCGACTCAGGACGGACTTTATTGTGATATTCGCCACTATCATATGGGACTACGGCGGGCCGATGGTGTGCCCAAGCTCCTGTACCGGCTGTGGGCAGAACAAGGGCTGGCAGCCATGCAGCCGATCCTGCAATTTGGCAATCCTCTTCCTTTTTCTAGTAGCGAAGAACGGACGGTGTTGATTACAGGCGGTGCCGGATTTATTGGCACCAATCTGGCCGATCGGTTGGTGAGAGCAGGGCGACGGGTTTTGATTTTTGATAATTTGTCTCGACCGGGCGTAGAGAAAAACTTGCGTTGGTTGCAAAGCTTGCATGGCGATCGCCTGGAGATTCAAATTGCTGATATTCGCGATCCCTATGCTGTCCATGCCGCAGTCCAACAGGTGGATCAGGTATTTCACCTGGCAGCGCAGGTAGCGGTTACCACAAGTCTGAAAAGCCCCGTCCATGATTTTGAAGTGAATGTACGGGGAACGCTCAACCTGCTAGAAGCGATGCGAAAGCTGGAGCATCCGCCGTCGCTGGTGTTCACTTCAACGAACAAAGTGTATGGGGCGTTGGCAGATGTGGCTTTGGAACAGCAGTCCGATCGCTATGAACCGATGGATCGGTTACTGCGGCTGCAAGGCATTGATGAAGAGCGACCGCTGGAATTTTACAGTCCCTATGGCTGTTCTAAGGGGGCAGCCGATCAATATGTGTTGGACTATGCCCGCACGTTTGGTTTATCGGCCGTAGTGTTTCGGATGAGCTGCATTTATGGCTTGCACCAATTTGGCACTGAAGATCAAGGTTGGGTCGCTCATTTTCTGATTCAGGCATTGCAGGATCAGCCGATCTGCATCTATGGAGATGGCATGCAGGTGAGAGATATCTTGTTTGTAGAAGATCTGGTGAATGCTTTTTTACTGGCTCAGGATCATATGCAAACGCTCTCGGGACAGGCTTTTAATATAGGGGGTGGCGTTGATCACACCGTCAGCCTGTTGGAACTCGTAGAGCTGATCGGAGAGTTGCGGCGGCAGTCGCTGGTGGTCAATTTCGATCGCTGGCGGCCGGGGGATCAGCGCTATTACGTTTCGGATACTCGCAAATTTACGCAAGAGACGGGGTGGATGCCTCAAGTCAGCGTTGCTCAAGGAATTCGGCGCTTATACCAGTGGCTCTTAGAAGATCGAGGGTTGTCAGCTGTACCGCTTACGGTGGGGAGAGAGGGATGAAATACGCGTTAATTAATCCAAATTGGACGTTTGCAGGGAGCATTTATTTTGGCTGTCGCTCGCCCCATTTGCCGCTGGAGTATGGCTATGCCAAAGCGCTGTTGGAACAGGC
>DATNOY010000904.1:0-3130 GCA_036703495.1 Coleofasciculaceae cyanobacterium | reverse complement strand
TGTCTGCCGGGACGAGGGAGCAATGGTGCTGGCAGTAGGACTGTCGCAGGCAACCGTAGACAGGATTAGGGCAACGGCCATGGAGAACAAGACAAATCTTTGAAACATTTGAAACATAAGTTACGAAGTGAGCCGTGCAAGTAAGGTGAGCAGAATGCGTAATTAAGCGGAATGCAAAACTTGAAGATGCAACTTAAAGCGGAACTAATTCTGGGTAATGTTGAATAAGCTGATCCGAGTCCAGCTCATCGCCTAGCTGAGCAGGAGAAAAGTGAACTTGAATGGCTCGTAGTCTGCCGTCGTAATGCAGATTGATGATGGCTTTCAAGGCATTTCTCAAGGCATTCATGCTGGCCAGATCCGTCTCTAATGCAGGCACCTGACCTTCATAGGCGATCGTCAACATGACGACTATATTTTGAGTGACGGGTAGGGATAGGGGTTGATCGTCCGCTTCAGGAATCTCCCAGGCGCTGCCATAGCGCTGCGCTGAGTCTGTAAATAGCTCAGTTACATAGTCGCCAGCCTCACCCTCATCAAAAAACACATCCCCTTCATTGGCGGCAGATTGCCAGTAGATTTCGGACTGCAATAAACCCTGGCAAATTTCTACAAGCCCTTCGCCCAAAGCTTGCAAATCGCCTTCTGACTCAACCGCCTGCCGAGCTGCTTGATTCAGTACACCTAACAGGGGGGCAACCTGATTGCCTGCCAAATGAATAAATAGGCGGCTCACAACAATTTGGGTTTTGCCGCTCATGCGGTTGAAGCGATCGCGCCAAGCATCCATGACCATTTTCCTCTCATATCTCTGGTTAGCCGAGCTTAGCCAAATTTGCTCGCCAAATTTGCTCACCTAGTACCCCAACCTTAAAGGGTTTCAGCCCTGGCTTTGTCTACCTATAGGTTTAGCTTGTAGGCAAACCGACTGTGAGATGTGGATTTCTCCCCTTAACCGAATCCGGTTAGAACTGCGGTTCTGCGGCAAGTCTAACCCATGGCCTTTTCGGTAAGGTGGAAGGATAGGGATGCCGTTAACGTATTCATTAAAGGGTTCATTAAAGGGGTACTCTTTACAGCTCTCTCATCTGCTGCGCCCTAGCAGGTCGGCAACCCAAGACCATTCCTGATCCCCAACGCTCTTTGCCCCAACGCTCTTTGTCTCAACCCGCCTTGTCCCAACGCTCTACCCCGCTTAACTACGGCTGGATGGGAACCCTTGCTCAGTTCCTTGATCTGTCCAAATCCGCTTGGATGGAAGTTCTTTGCCATAGCTACCAGCAGCTTTATCGGCAGCGATCGACTGCAACGCAGCAGCAGGCCTGGTCAGACTGTTTTGAAATTTTGACGGCGCAATTGGCGCAATTGGCAGAAATCCGGTCTGGTAGCAGGGACTGGACGCTAATTTTTGAATATGAGCTGCCCCGAGAAGGCGGCCGCCGTCCAGATTTGGTGATGCTAGCAGCAGGACAAATTTTGGTGTTTGAGTTTAAGCAAAAGTCCAGTATGACGGCTGCTGACCTGGATCAAGTTGCGGCTTATGCCAGGGATTTAAGGGCGTATCACAGTGGCTCGGCTCGGCATCCCGTGCAGGCGATCGCTGTGCCTACCCGCAGAACCCAGCCAGGAGAACAACGGCAGCAAGCCTACATTCTCAGCCCTAGAGAAATTTCCACCTATTTGACAGCTCTGGCAGAAAAGCTGCCGACCATTGATGCAGAGTCTTGGGTCAAGGCAGCTTATGCGCCCCTACCTAATATCGTGCAGGCAGCGCGCCAGATCTTTCAGCAGGAGCCATTGCCTCAGATTAAACGGGCTCAAAGTGCTGGAATTCCGGCGGTGCTGGAGCGGCTGAACCAGATTGCGGCAACGGCTGAAGCTCAGAAACAGCGACATCTGGTTTTGATTACAGGCGCACCGGGAGCGGGCAAAACCTTGGTGGGGCTTCAGTTTGTTTACCAGATTGTTTACCAGAATCGGTTGACGGATGGGGATCTTAAAAAAAACTTGAGCCAACCGGCCGTTTTTCTATCAGGCAATGCTCCCCTGGTAGCGGTATTACAGTATGCGCTGAAAAGCCGAGTCTTTGTGCAGCCAGTCCGCAATTTCTACCTGGAACATGAAGGACGGCAGCAAAAGGCTGCCCGTGAGCATCTGATTGTATTTGATGAAGCCCAACGCGCCTGGGATCTACCCCGGATGAGTGAAGCCTATGGGATTAACAGCGCTGCGCCCGGTACTGTATTGCGAATTGCCGACCGATCGCCCGATTGGGGGGTGCTAGTGGCACTGATTGGAGAAGGGCAGCAAATTCATGTGGGAGAAGAGGAGGGAATGGAGCAGTGGAATCAGGGTTTAGAGCAGACCTCGAACTGGCAGGTGCATTGTTCACCTGAGCAGGGTTCGCATTTTACAGCCGTTGCACCGCTCCATCTGCATCTGGATGCTTTGTTTAACCTGACGACCTCCTTGCGATCGCATCTGGCTGAAGAGGTGCAGGCTTGGGTGGCACACCTGCTGTCCGGCAGCTTTGATCTAGCTGCTACTCTGATGCCTCTACTGTCCCAAGCCGGATTTGATGCTTACCTGACTCGCGATTTATCTCTAGCGAAAGCTTATTGTCGCGATCGGTATGCCGACCAACCGGAAAAACGCTATGGTCTGATTGCGTCTTCTCGGGCGCGTAACTTAGCGGCTCAGGGCATCCCGAATGACTTCATGTCCACGCGGCGAGTGAAGATGGGGCCCTGGTACATCGATCCAACGGAGTCGCCGCTGTCCTGCTGTGCGTTGACTGGCGTGGCGACTGAGTTTGGCTGTCAGGGTCTAGAACTGGACTTTCCCATCATTGGCTGGGGGGATGATTTGCGGTGGCAAGATGACCAGTGGATCACCCGCTCCCGACAGCGAAACGTTCGTGATCCCCTACGGTTACGCCTGAATAGCTATCGGGTGCTGTTGACGCGCGGCCGCGATGGGTTCATGATTTTTGTGCCGCCAGAGCCAAAAATGGATGGCACGTTTGAGGTGTTGCGATCCACGGGTCTGCAATTGCTGTAATCTAACCAGAACTTGACTGGGCAAATTACTAGGGATCATGGCGTTAAATTTGTTTCGCTTTCAAGCAGCC
>DATNOY010000903.1:0-3442 GCA_036703495.1 Coleofasciculaceae cyanobacterium | reverse complement strand
TGGCACATGAACTTAAAACGCCTCTAACTTCAATTCGGCTAGTTGCCGAAACGTTGCAATCGCGGCTGCAGCCCCCTTTGAAGGGATGGGTCGATCGGTTAATTAATGAAACGGTGCGTCTGAGTGATTTGGTGCAGGATCTCCTCGATCTGAGTCGGCTGGAGCGGGGTGCCTCCCATCCGCTGCAGGTCAAGCCAACCGACTTGATAGAATTGATTTACTCGGTTTGGAATAGCTTGGAGCCTCTGGCGCGTAAGAAGCAGCTGAGCTTAGAATATTCTGGCCCAGCGCATTTAGTCATGCAGCTTGACCAACCCCGCATTCATCGCCTGCTGGTTAACCTATTAGACAATGGCATTAAATATAGCCCTGTCCGTCAGCCAATCCGCATTCAGGTCAGCTCAAAACCCATCGCGCCTAAAGAAATGAGCGCCAATCCTTTCAGCTATCCAGCAGTAGGGCATGCTACCCGAGATGTTTATCTGGATGTGATTGATTACGGCTCAGGCTTTCCTGAAAAAGCAATGCCCTATGTTTTTGATCGATTTTATCGAGCAGATTTATCCCGTGCTCGTCTCTCCATAACGGACAGAACATCAGCAATTCCCGCAGATTCAGCTGTGTCATCTGGTAGCATTAGCAGCCCTAGCAATGGCTCAGCTGATCAACCACAGGAAGGACAGTTGCAGGGAGGCAGCGGGCTAGGATTGGCGATCGCTCGGCAAATTGTCGAGGCGCATCAGGGTTCCATTCAGGCCCGCAATCATCCTGATACCGGCGGAGCTTGGTTACAGGTTAGGTTACCTTGGTTTCTGTAGCTGCCGGGTTCCATTGACCGATAGGCCGAACGTCTCGGCTGAATGTCGGTCGTTCTGCAGCCAAACCTGAGCATCGAGTTTCGTGCTACTGAGCTGCGGCTTCCTGTAATATTTGTACATAAACAGTTCTCTAACTCCCAATTTCTGCCCTGCGGACTATGGCTGAACGACTCCAAAAAATCCTTTCTCAATGGGGCATTGCTTCTCGCCGTCAGGCGGAACAAATGATCCTGGAGGGACGGGTGCGGCTGAATGGTTCCCTGGGGCAATTGGGTCAAAAAGCCGATCCAGAGTCTGATCGGATTGAGGTGGATGGTCAACCCATTCAGCTCGCGAACCGACCGCAGCGGCTCTATCTTTTGCTAAATAAGCCGGTGGGGATCGTTTCCACCTGTGATGATCCGCAAGCGCGATCGACCGTTTTAGATTTGCTACCGGATTGCTTGCAAGATCAGGGAATTCACCCAGTTGGACGGTTAGATGTTGCTTCTACGGGGGCCCTGCTGCTGACCAATGATGGTGAAGTCACAGCTCACCTGACCCATCCTCGCCATGCGATCGCTAAAATCTACCAGGTGTGGGTGGAAGGATCTCCTCCGCAGGCAATTCTGGAACAGTGGCGACAAGGGGTGTGGTTGGATGGTAGGCTGACATTGCCTGCCAAAATTAAGGTTTTAGAGCAGCCGCAAGTTGTTACCCTGCCCCAGCAAACCTGCTTAGAAGTGGTGCTGCGGGAAGGACGCAACCGGCAAATTCGGCGGGTGGCAGCCCAACTTGGCTATCCGGTGATCCGGTTGCATCGAGTGGCGATCGGCGCGATCGCGTTGGGGCGATTACCTAGCGGTCAGTACCGGCATTTGCAAGCAGCAGAAATAGAGTACCTTCAACGTCAGGTGAAACAGATGCCTCAACTGCCGCCTCTGGAAGCTGGCAAGCGTGAGGCAATGAAGGCAGTAAAGGCAGTAAAGGCAGTTAAGCTATGATTAGTATGACTAGAGAACCTTCCCTCTCCCAACAAGAGCAAGTGCAGCGCCTGATGCAGATCGGAGCTTATCTCCGCCAGGTGCGCGAAGATCAGTTGCTATCTCTGGAAGAAGTGGCTGCCAAAACGATGATTCAACCTCGGCTGTTGCGGGCCATTGAAGCTGGAGAACTTCATAAACTGCCTGAACCTGTCTATATTCAAGGGTTTATTAAACGGTATGCCGATAGCTTGGGGTTAGATGGCAACGACTGTGCCGATTCGTTTCCGACCGACAAGCTGATGCGCGTGCCCAACCAAGATTCTTGGAAAGATACGCCTGCAGCCCAGCTGCGCCCGCTGCATCTTTATGTCGGCTATATTGCCTTGATTGCGGCCTCTGTTAGCCTGTTGTCCCACATTGTGGGGCGATCGGCTCCTACCACAACCACTGCCCCCACGCCCCGTACCAGCAATGGACAGGTGCAGACGGCCGAACGTCCGGCGATCGCCGCAGGTAGCCAGGACAAAATTTCGGCAAGCCCCGGATTAGCCAATGTGGGTGGCAATCGGTTGGCAAATCGTCCTGGATCCGATAAGCCGGTTCAGGTTCAGATGAAGCTAACTGCCCAATCCTGGATTGAGATCGAGGCGGATGGGAATGTCAAGCTGGCCGAAGTGTTGCCAGAAGGCACAGAGCGCAACTGGACGGCCGATAAGCAACTGCGAGTGCGGGCAGGCAATGCGGGAGGCGTGACGCTGGCTTACAATGGCGGACAAGCTCAGCTTATGGGCGCACCGGGAGCCGTCGAAGAAAAAACTTTCTCCGTTAGCCAGAACTCAGCCAGTTTGCCCAAGCCGGAAACAACCCCAGTTCGGCAGTAGCAGATCTGAGAGCTGGTTGAGCCTCATTCCCCAATCTATCTCGTAGGAAATTTCTATAGGACCGGAAGTCTACCCAATCTCTTTAAAGCCCAATCTCTTTAAAATAGTGAGTAGTCCTTATCGTATGCCTTACTCACTATGTTGAATGCTCTCAATTCGTGGCTTAATCGGCATCCCGAAAACGTTAAGGCTGCCGTTGAAATTTACACCTGGCAAACCTGCCCGTTTTGTATCCGAGCCAAAGTATTACTGCTTTGGAAAGGGGTTAAGTTTACGGAATACAAAATTGATGGAGATGGGGGAGCCAGACTGAGGATGGCAGAACGCGCCAATGGACGTCGCTCGGTGCCCCAGATTTTTATTAACAACCAGCATATCGGCGGCTGCGATGATCTGTATGCGCTCGATCGCGCTGGCAAACTAGATGGGCTGCTGTCTGAAGCGGCATGACGGTTGTGATTCCACCGCCGCTGCTGGATGATCCAGAGTACCTGAGACACTACGGCTGGATGAGTCGAGCGATCGCGCTGGCCCAGCAGTCCGGAGAAGCGGGAGAGGTGCCGGTGGGGGCAGTGGTCGTCAGTGAAGCCGGTGAACTGCTGGCTGAGTCTGGAAATCGACGGCAGCAGGATCACGATCCTACGGCTCATGCTGAAATCTTGGCGCTCCGCGCTGCCGGGCAACGCCTCAAAACCTGGCATTTAGAGCAATGTACGCTTTACGTCACGCTAGAACCTTGTCCTATGTGCAGCGGGGCCATCATTCATTCGCGGATTGG
>DATNOY010000902.1:0-9000 GCA_036703495.1 Coleofasciculaceae cyanobacterium | reverse complement strand
AGCGGCTTATAAATTTACGTTTTCCTCAGAACCTAGTTTCTTCAGAACCTAGTAAGAGGCAATATGCAGAATATCGCGCACTACGCTAAAACCAGCCAGATCCCAAAGCAGGTAAGCCAAAAAGCCAATCATCGCTAAACGGCCATTCCATAGCTCAGCCTGAGGATTAAAACCAAACAAGAAAGCATTACGGTCTACACCGTTGTATTCGCGAGCAACAGGGGGCAGGTCAGCAGAAGAACGAGTTTCGATCGGATTTGGATTTGCCATGATTCACATTCCTTAACAAACTTCATGGCTTCATTCTAAGTAGCCCTAAGCAGCCTGCAGTCTGTCAATGGAGAGAGGTTGTTCAAACTCTAAAGGCAGACTCGCGAGGTAGCACTCTTTCGCCTCTGTTACAAAACATTAACCGGAAAATACTCCTGCTTTGATTACGGCTCTCCGCACTGGGCTGCTCACCAGAACGTCACTTCAGGCACCTAAACTAATTTTATGAAGTTCTGAGCAAGTCCTTTACTCTAACTGCTTTCCGTGGAACTTGAGCCAGAATCTTTAGTCCATGTAATTACTCAACCAGCTTAGATCTTCGCTCTTAACTCAGTAGGTTCACCATAGTTCACAAGATTTACTTTTGCGAAATTATGGCTGTATGAGAGCTGAGATCATCATCAATAGACACAGAGGATGCACCGATGTTTACCCCCACTCACCTACTCGTTTCTCGTTCCAAAAAAACTCCTGTCCAGCTTGTTCCTTCTAGCAACGGCTTCAAGGTATTAACTGAAGGAGAATGGCAACAAGGCAGCGAGCCTGCCTTTGAAATGCGCCCCCGGCAAGGGTTTTTCTGCCGAGGCATCTCTGTAGTTGGCTTTAGTCTCCAGCCGATCGCAGTGGATGCAATTCCCGCTCCTGACGAAAAATCTGTCACGCCAGCGCAATAGGGTTGGGCAGTCATGATGGGACAGTTCTATAACGATTTTCAATCAAGTGAGGTACAGATTATTTTTTGAAAGCTATGCTCCGTAAGGTTTTCAAAAAATAATCTGATTTCTAGTCGCGCAGGGCTATATGGAGCGATGCCGTTGAGCAGGATATGCAGGCATGCCGGGCAGGTGATCACGAGGTGCCTCTACAAGGACACGTTGCTACGCTACAGTTGGAGAGCGATTTAATCGCACTCATTACCAGCCTCACCTCTTCATCTCATCGACGCTCTAACATGACTAGTGCATCTCCGGAGGCTCAACTTCCTCAAAAAAGCCGACAAACGGACTGGCGGCTTTTCCGTCTAGTGATTCCCTATGCCAAGCGCAATGCTCGCTTGCTGGCGATCGCTCTGCTGCTGCTGATTCCCTTGGCACTGGCAGGCTCAATGCAGCCCATTATTATTGGACAAGCCGTAGCGCTAGCAAAGCATGAGCCTGTGATGGATTTTTTGCAAGGCTACGCTCTGGTTGAAGGAGCCAGGCTGTTAGTTGGGCTATTGCTGATTACTCTACTCGTGCAGCTTTCTCTCAGTGGTGTCCAAGGCTACTTGATTCAAAAAGTGGGGCAGCGCATTACGGCTAGCATCCGGGATGATCTGTTTAACCATGTCACATCCTTGGCAACTCGCTTTTTTGACCGGACGCCAGTTGGACGACTGATCACCCGCCTCACCAGCGATGTCGATGCCTTGGGCGATGTGTTTTCAACCGGCGCGATCGGGGTGGTGAGCGATTTACTGACCATGCTGGTGCTGGTTGGAGTTATGTTTACGCTGCAATGGCAGCTAGCGCTAATGCTTCTGGCGCTGCTCTTCCCCATCACAGGACTAATCATCTACTTTCAGCAGCAATATCGTATCGCTAACTATAAAGCTAGAGAAGAGCTGTCGGCCCTCAACTCAACGTTGCAGGAAAATATTGTCGGCATCAACGTGGTGCAGTTATTCAGACGTGAGCAGTTTAACTCCCAGCTGTTTCGCACTATTAATCAGCGCTATATCCGAGAAGTCGATCGCACCATCTTCTTTGACTCTGCGGTATCTGCAACCTTAGAGTGGGTGGCGTTAGCAGCCATTGGAGCTGTTCTCTGGCTGGGCAGCTTGCTGGTGATGAATAAAGTGTTAGATTTCGGAATTTTGACCTCTTTTATTCTCTTTGCCCAGCGTCTTTTTGATCCACTGCGTCAGTTTGCCGAGCGCTTTACCTCCATTCAGGCAGGACTCACGGCCCTAGAACGGGTCAGCGATATTCTCAATGAGCCCATCGAAATTCGCGATCCGGGTCAAGAGATTCGCAAGTGGGGAGAGCAGCCACTTACCGCTTCCCGCCCATCCGTTATCTCTCATCCCTCACCGCTTTCCCATCCTGCCCCAGGTGAAATTCGGTTCGAGCATGTTTGGTTTGGCTATAAACCTGACGAATTTGTCTTGCGCAATTTAGATTTCACAATTCATCCTGGTGAAAAAGTGGCTTTAGTCGGGCCAACAGGAGCAGGCAAAAGCTCCATCATCCGGTTGCTTTGCCGCTTGTATGATGTCACTCAAGGCAGGATTCTGTTGGATGGTGAAGATATTCGAGATCTGCCCCAAGCAGTATTACGCCAACGCATGGCCATCATTTTGCAAGATGGCTTTTTGTTTGCAGGGGATGTGAAAAGCAATATCTCGCTTGGTGAAAGCTATTCAGATGAGCAAATCTACGCTGCCGCTGAGCAAACGAATGTCGCTCGCTTCATTGAGCATCTGCCACAGGGCTATAACACTCAACTGCGACAACGGGGTACTAACCTTTCAGGGGGTGAAAAACAGCTGCTTGCCTTTGCCCGCGCTGCGATTCGCAATCCGGGTATCCTGGTGCTGGATGAAGCTACCGCCAATCTGGATGTAGGCACTGAGTCGATGATCCAAACGGCCTTGGAGACGCTATTACAAGAGCGCACAGCCATTATTATTGCCCACCGCCTTTCCACGATTCGCAGCGTCGATCGCATCTTTGTGCTAAAGCAAGGTCAGATGGTGGAGTCAGGTAGCCATGATCAGCTTTTGGCAGAGAATGGGCTGTATGCCGGATTGTACCGTTTACAAAGGCTAGAGGAGTGAACAAGAGTGAACAGCAGGGGGCGATCGCCTGCTCCCAGCAACTCTTTAGAAAAATTTGGATTCACCGTAACTTGACTTGACTTCTCTTAACTTTTTTTAATCATGTCCATTGAATTAACTTGATGAGTCAGATCTCATAAAACTCCGATTTTTATGGGATTATGACAAACATATGAAACAAACTGTAAACAAGTACAGATGCAAAAATTAACTTTTTCGAGTTTTTCAGCCATCAATAGTTGTAGTTTCTTATACTAGAGTTAAGAAATCTAGTTCAAATGGCGAACATCCTCAATGGTTTGGATCTGGAGTCTGTACGGACTTGCCTAAAGCATTGCCAGAGCAAACCAGCAGGTTGTTTTGACAATTTTGCAACGGGTCAAGCAGCAGTTTAAGGCAACCGTACATTCTCGATTCCGGTTCAAGAGGCAGGAAAAGCGTGAGTCAATATCAATCAGAGTCAATAGGGTTAGGACAGCTACGGCGTTATGATGCAGAAGCCATCGCCCGCTACTATCGTTTCCGCCCTTGGCTCTATATATGGCGTTCTGTCGTGGTCGTGGGGCTGTTTTTGGGGTTCATTTTCGGCTTAAAGTTAGACGATTGGTTCAATCGCTCTGAAAGCCATAAAGGCAAGCGTGCTGCTCAGCTCCGCAAGATTTTGACCCGTCTGGGACCCACTTTTATCAAAGTTGGACAGGCCCTCTCCACCCGTCCCGATCTCGTCCGCAAAGATTTTTTAGATGAACTGGTCAAGCTTCAGGATCAGTTGCCGCCCTTTCCCACCCCTCTAGCATTCAGCATTATTGAGCAAGAGCTAGATCGCAGCATTGATGAAACCTTTAGCCGTATTACCCCGCAACCGATCGCCGCGGCTAGTTTAGGGCAGGTTTATCAAGCGCAGCTCCATACGGGCGAAGAAGTGGCTGTCAAAGTTCAACGCCCTAATTTGCTGCCTGTTTTAACGCTAGATCTGTACCTGATGCGATGGGCAGCCAGCTGGCTGGCCCCGTGGCTACCGCTTAACCTGGGCCATGACCTCAGCCTAATTGTCGATGAATTTGGCACTAAGCTGTTTGAAGAAATTGACTACCTGAATGAAGGGCGCAATGCCGAGAAGTTTGCGTCTAATTTTCAATCTGATGTCACTGTCAAAGTCCCATCCATCTACTGGAGATATAGCAGTCAGCACATCTTGACGCTGGAGTGGATTCACGGCTTTAAACTGACAGATTTGCAAAAAATCCGCGAATCCAATCTCGATAAAGATAGCTTGATTGAAATTGGCGTGACGACGGGTTTACGTCAGCTTTTAGAATTTGGCTTCTTCCACGCCGATCCCCATCCTGGTAATCTATTTGCCACTCCCAACGGGCAGATGGCCTATATTGACTTTGGCATGATGGATCAGCTGTCTCAGGAAACCAAAGAAACACTGGTCGATTCCGTGGTGCATTTAATCAACAAAGACTACCAGGAACTGGCTAAAGATTTTGTCAAGCTGGGCTTTTTGACCCCGGATACCGATATTCGCCCAATTGTCCCTGCCTTAGAAACGGTTTTGGGCAATGCCTTGGGTGAAAGCGTGCGAGACTTCAACTTTAAAACCATCACCGACCAATTCTCGGCGTTGATGTATGAGTATCCGTTCCGCCTACCTGCAAAATTTGCTTTGATTATTCGATCGCTCGTGACCCAGGAAGGGCTGGCACTGAGCCTGAATCCCAACTTCAAAATTGTGGATGTCGCCTATCCTTATGTGGCACGACGACTGCTGACCGGCGAATCTCCAGCGCTACGACGACGGCTGATTGAGGTGCTGTTTAAAGACGGTAAATTCCAATGGGAACGTCTGGAAAACTTGATCGCGATCGCCCGCTCCGACACCCATTTTGATCTTCTGCCCACTGCCCAACTTGGACTACAATACCTCTTGTCTGATGAAGGTGCTATCCTACGGCGACAGCTCATCCTGGCCCTTGTGGAAGACGATCGCCTTCACACTGAGGAAGTTCAACGGCTTTGGCACCTGATTAAAGACGATGTCAAACCTGTTCGCTTGTTCAGTGCGGCGATCGGGGCGTTAACGGATTTTTCAGCCGAAAGAGCCGCATCCCTTTTGCCTTCCGTGGGCTTCATGTCCTTTTCAGGTCAGAAGGAAAGCTGAGGTTTGTAGATTAGGGCTTCAGTCAATCTATTGCCGAGCGTTCACTCATAATCACCCGCCCTAATATCCCTAAATCCCAGTTAAGGAGCTATCTGTGTACTACGATCCCCCTTATTTCTTGCTCATCGCCGGTCTGTTTGCAGGGATAACTTCTGGGCTTGCCTTTGATGCCACACTCAAGCAGTCTGTTAATGAGTGGGCGCGCAATCGCACCACCCAAACCCTAGAAAATGTTCAAAGCTTCTCCCTCCGCCTCACGTTTTTAGGCATTTGCACCGGGATTTGCATCTTTTTAGCGTCGGGTGTCCAAGTTTTTGGCTTTCCCACCAGCTATGCCTACGGGATTGCCTTTCCCCTCACGCTGCTCACGGCCTTACTGGTTTGGTGGCAGCTCGGTAAAATCTTAGTTGAGTTAGAGCGGGGTGGCTCAAAAGCCCTTGATTTAGACTCTTTCGGTTAATTGGTCAGTTACATGCGGTTCGCGCTTGTGAGGGTGGGGGACAGGGGCTATGCCTCTATACCCCACCCTCATTCAATTGATTGTGACTGTAGAGTGACTATAGAGCGGTGTGCACTCAGCTAAAGCCAGATTATTGTTTGAAAGCCTCGCTCCGCGAGGCTTTCAAACAATAATCTGGCTTTGATTCAGTTGAAAATTGCGATAGAACCAGCCATAGATAAAATCGAATAAAGTCTATAGAAATTCTAATAAGCAGCGCAACGATCTGGGCGGCTATGGTTGTCATCGCTATACTAGATGGCAGGGGGCAATAGGGTTGAACACTGTGTTTTGCAACGTTCTGTTTTGCAACGTTCTGTTTTGCTCTGCCGGATACAGAATCTGACTACTGAGCCAGAGGCATGTTGCGTTAGGGCATGGCTCCTAATTTTGCTGCAATGTATCCTCGACTGCAATATCCACCTTCGCCACTCTAGGTTTACCGTGTTGCCTTTAGTCATCAAAGAAGAGAATTGCCATCCTTTCAAATTTTGGTTCAATAGTAGCGTCCAAGACGGGATGTACTATGGCAATGAACTGTTCTATCGGCTGCACACTGCTAACTCTAGCGATCGGGCACTTCTCTATTTCCGGGGCTGCAAGCTAGCCAAAGCGAACAGCCCAACCATCATTACCGTGGCGGCAAATCAGTGTAAACTCTGGGTGAGTTTGCGTAGTCCTGAGCTAGCTGCCTCTCCAGACGACTTTAGGCTTGATGCCTCATCCAATCATACTGCCTAAGCGAAACCACAAAACGCCAAAATTGCCTGACTAACTGCTGCAGGATTAGTGCTAGAAGCAACATGTCCACAGTTAGGCAAAATCTGCAATCGAGCATGGGGCAGGCAGTCTTCCAGCAACACGCCATCCTCCAGGGGAAACCACCGATCTTGGTCTGCCCAGAGAACTAGCGTGGGGCACAGGATTGTAGGGAGAGCTTGCTGAATGGCAGAAATCAGGTTGGGCTGCTGCCGATGTAAGCGATCGATTTCTCGGGCCGCCAGTTTTAGATCTGCTGCAAACTGAGTCAAGGTGCCAGGTAAGTGCAGATAAGGATAAGTCAACCAATAGATCTCGTCTGAGGTGATGCTCTGAGGATCTAAGACCACTTCTCGTCGAATCAGCCGGGTCACTTGTTGCACGACGGGTGCAAACAGCCGCATCAATTGCCTTTGATCGAGCCATTGAACCAGCGATAGCGGTAGATAGGATAGCGATCGCATCCCTACACTAGGCAAGCGTTTCGGAAAAATGGGCACATTAATCACGATGAGCCGTTCAATCAAATCGGGATAGCGCTGAGCAACAGCTAAAGCCGTCAAGGCTCCTAAAGATTCTGCGGCCAGGATGACCGGCTGATCGCTCAAAGATTGCATGATCCTTGCCAGTTCTACCACCTGATGCCCGACGGTCTCTGGGATTGCCGAGGCTTCAGAAAAACCATAGCCTTTTGCATCGATACAAATCACCCGAAACGATCGCGCTAATGGCTCAATGCAAGATCGCCAGTTATAGCTCCAGCTGCCAATCCCATGCAGCAGCAACAGCGGCTGTCCAGAACCCACCTCTCCATAGGCAATCGCCACCTGCTGTCCATTGGCCTCTTCAATCACCAGGGTTTGCTGTCCTGACGGAAAAGTGACTTGCCACCAGTTCTCAATCTTTGCCATTTTGCTAGCCTTCAGAAACGGGTTGCTATAGTTCGCCTAAACTTTGCAGAAACTTTGAGATCAAACTCAGTATTATCATTTGTTGGCGAGACGCGCAGCTTTAGAAAGGGAGTGCGTAGCGCGTAAGCTATCATGTCTCCAACAGCAGCGGGAGCCATGAGTGTAGGAATTGTGCCTCTCAGGCATCCCCTGGATGTGTCCAGATCAGGAGAATGTGATGCGGATTGCAATTGTTGGGTGTGGCTTTGTAGCCGACTATTACCTGAAAACTTTACCAAACCATCCTGAGCTAAAGTTGGTTGGCGTCATGGATCAAGTCAGCGATCGGGCTACCAAGTTTGCGGCATACCATTCCATCGCCAAAATTTATTCCACCCTAGAAGAATTACTAGCGGATGCCAGCGTCGAGATCGTCCTGAATCTGACCAATCCCAGAAGCCATTACGAAGTTTCCAAAGCTTGCTTAGAGGCAGGCAAGCATGTCTACTCTGAAAAACCATTTGCGATGGCAATGTCGCAGGCTGAAGATCTGGTCAAAATCGCTGAACAGCGCGGCTTGTATTTCTCCTCTGCCCCTTGCAATGTCTTAAGCGAAACAGCCCAAACCATTTGGAAAGCCTTGCGAGAGAAGCAAGTGGGGCAAGTGCGGCTAGTATACGCCGAAATGGATGATGGGCTAGTTCACAAAATGCCTTACCAGAAGTGGCTCAGCGAGGCCGGTACGCCTTGGCCCTATAAAGATGAGTTTGAAGTGGGTTGCACCTTAGAACATGCTGGCTACTACACTACCTGGCTAACCGCATTCTTTGGCCCAGCCGAATCGGTGACGGCTTTTTCATCCTGTCTGATTCCTGATAAACAAACTGATGTGGTCTTAGAGCCGAATGCTCCTGATTTCTCGGTGGCCTGTATCAAGTTCGCCTCTGGCATCGTTGCCCGTTTGACCTGTAGCATCGTGGCTCCTCATGACCATGCGCTGAAAATTATTGGCGACGACGGCATCCTATGTACCGATGACTGCTGGTATTACGGTGCCCCTGTCTACATCAAACGGATGATCAAGATTCGCCGCAAGGTATTCATGAGTCCCCTCAAGCAACGCTATCCCTTGGTCAAGAAGCCAAGCGGCAAATTTAACAAAGGTTCTCAGCAAATGGACTTCTCCCGAGGCGTCGCAGAGATGGCAGCCGCCATCCGAGAACAGCGTCCTTGCCGCTTATCGACCCAATTTTCTTTGCACAATAATGAAATTGTTTTAGCCATTCAAGATGCGCTAGAGACAGGCACTCCCCACAAGCTAACTACGACCTTTGAACCGATCGAGCCAATGCCTTGGGCAAAACCTTAAAATGCTGACGCTTTTGCCTGAAGCAGCCTGAAGTTTTGCCTGAAGCACAGATTATTTTTGAAAGCTCCCTAAAGTGGAGCTTTCAAAGGCGTTGTTGCATAAAGATTGTGAGATAAGTAGAATTTTTAATGATTTAGAAGCCTCTGTCTATTGCTGACGATGAAAACGAAACCCAAACCCTCCTACCGAATCCGCAACTGGAGTGAGTATGATGCGGCACTGAAACAA
>DATNOY010000901.1:0-2130 GCA_036703495.1 Coleofasciculaceae cyanobacterium | reverse complement strand
CCACGTTCTTGAGCAGGTCGAAGGGTAATCATAGTGGAAACCTCCAATCAAAAGCAGGAAGGAGATGGAAACGGCTAACTTCTCTACTTCCCTTTGTTTGTACTCTATGATTATGGAATGAATCGAATTAAAAGACAATACACTATATTAGATACATATTGTCCTCATTTGGTCTACAATTATTTCAATGGATAAGTTTGACAGTATTCGTGCCTTTACCCAAGTCGTTAATGCTGGGGGATTTGCCGCCGCTGCCCGAGAGATGGGAGTGTCGCGATCGCACGTCAACAAGCTGGTGATTGCTCTGGAAAATGAACTGGGAGTGCAGCTTTTGCATCGCAGTACACGGGTAGTAACCCCCACTGAAACAGGACTGGCTTTCCACGAACGCTGTGTAGAAATTTTGGCAAGCTTGGAAGAGGCGGAGCGATCGATTACCCAGCTTCAAGCAGAACCAAAGGGCAGGCTGCGGGTGAACGCGCCCATGTCTTTTGGCACGATGCATCTGGCACCCGCCCTAGCAGACTTTCTGATGCAATATCCTGAGCTTGAGGTGCAACTGACCCTCAACGATCGCTTTATTGACCCCATCGAAGAAGGCTTTGATATTACCGTCCGCATTGCCAAGCCTCAGGAAAGTTCGAGCCTAATTACTCATGTTCTTGCAACAGCGCAACGAGTTCTATGTGCCGCTCCAAGCTATTTAGAGAGCCGTGGAGTGCCAACCCATCCAGGTGAACTGCACAAGCATTCCTGTTTGCACTACGGGCAAATTGGAGTTGAAGACCAGTGGGTTTTGAACGGTCCTGATGGTGAGCAACGAGTTTCAGTGACTGGAGTCTTATGTTCCAATAATGGCGAAGTCCTTCGAGATGCAGCCGTTCGAGGATTAGGTATTACACTGCTACCCATGTTCATTGTTAGTCAGGAATTGCAACAAGGAATGCTGCAACTTGTTCTGCCCAAGTATCATCCATCAGAACTTTCAATTTCTGCCATTTATCCGGTCAGTCGTCATTTATCAACAAAAGTGCGTTTGCTAGTTGATTTTCTTCAGCAACGATTCGGTAATCAGCCTGATTGGAAGCCATAGCTCAGACAGGATATTTAAGATTATGGGTTACCATTACTGGGAGATCGCCTCACCTTCTATCCACCTCATCACATAGGTATAGCGTCATTACCCGCTTTGCAGGCACAACTCAAAGATGCTTCATATGTGCAACAAGCTGGTCGAGCGCTTTGCCCCATCCCTCATAAAAGCCCATATCCTCATGTTTCTTGCAGTCCTCTCGATTTCCATGAATAACGATCGCCGTGTATTTCGTTCCCTGCTCGTGTGGTTCAAGAGCAATCACGGCTGTAAATGGAAAGTCAGCGCTAGCTTGCTCAGATGTTTGAATGATGGGACGATAGCCCGGTTGCAGGGCATTTGTCCAAACCAGCTTTTTGTTTGGGATAACCTCCAGGTAGCATCCAACGTTAGGAAACTCTTGCCCCTCCGGAGAACACATCACTGTGCGGAAAAGCCCACCAGGTCGAAGATCAATTTCGCAATCGATCGTCTTCCAGGGTGCAGGAGTAAACCAGTGCTTCAGATGTTCTGGCGTTGTCCAGGCTGCCCAAACTAGCTCTGGTGAAACATCGACGATACGTTCAAATACCAGATCAAGTTGAGGATCAGGTTGATGAGTTAGTGGAGCCATCGGGATTATCCTTCAGTTGGGTGAGATAAGAATCTAATTGATTGAGGCGAACTTCCCAAAGGTGGCGTTGTTCTACCATCCACTGTTCAGCCGCCATTAAAGCCTGTGGCGAAATTTGGTAGGTGCGGATGCGACCTGTTTTTTGGGAATGAACCAATCCACAGTCACTCAAAACATTGAGGTGCTGAGTAAACGACGGCAATGCCATATCGAAGGGCTTTGCGAGTTCGCTCACGGCAGCAGGTCCAACACTAAGCCGTTCGAGGACAGCACGCCTGGTTGGGTCTGCCAGGGCATAAAAAACGCGATCGAGTTGGATAGATTGGTTAGGCATGTATCTAACTATAGCGCTAATCAACACTTAGGCAAATACCTTTCTTTTTTTGGATGATCGGGCGATCGTTTCTCCTGTTTTCTGGGAGAT
>DATNOY010000900.1:0-2536 GCA_036703495.1 Coleofasciculaceae cyanobacterium | reverse complement strand
ACCGCTAGGGGAAGTGTTGGGATCTAAACTTTTCATGGCTGTTGTATCCTACCCAATTCTGTTAAACGAACTTAAACTCCGGTCACATCTGCTTCAGTCAGAGCCGCTGCATCTGCGCCAGTAATCGTAGCGACCACGGCTTCGCGCGTGGAGTTACGGGTTTCAAAAGTTTTCACGCGTTCTCCTAGCCGCATGACGATAATGCGATCGGTGACTTCAAAAACGTCATGCAAGTTGTGGGAAATCACGACCACGGCTTGCCCCCGTTCCTTCAGGCGCAAAATCAAATTGAGCACCTGCCGGGTTTGAGCCACCCCTAAGGCGGCAGTCGGTTCATCTAACAGCACCACCTTAGGTTGGCGCAAGATGGTTTTGGCAACGGCCACACATTGACGCTGTCCGCCAGAAAGCCCAGCCACCGTTGAACGCACCGAGGGAATTTTCACATCTAGCGTTCGCAACACTTCAATGGTTTTGCGCTCCATTTCGGTTTCATCCAGCACCCGCAGGAAGCCCGGAATTAGATTGCGGTAGGCTTCCCGCCCCAACCACAGATTGGCAACCACATCGAGGTTGTCGCAAAGCGCCAGGTCTTGATAGACCGTCTCAATCCCCAGGTTGGTGGCATCTTGAGGGCCTTGAATGGTAGCCCGCTGACCATCAACCAGAATTTCCCCTTCATCGGGAACATAGGCTCCAGAGATGGTTTTGATCAGGGTCGATTTGCCAGCCCCGTTATCACCCACCAGCCCGACCACTTCACCGTCGTAAACCTCGAAATCTACATGCTTCAGAGCATGTACACCTCCAAAAGATTTGGAGATATTTCTAAGCTGTAGCCGAGGCACTTTGCCATTGGTAGGCTGGCTATCTTCTATTACAGAAACAGAACTATTTGTCATTGCCGATTACATCCCCTATGTCACGCGGTACTGAAGTAACCTCTTGGCGGTGGGGGGATTTCCTGTGTTCTGGCTCAATCCCCCCTATCGTTACGCCAAGAAAGCTATAGATCCTATGGGCAAATGCCGCCCGCACCCGCCGGTAAGCCACTGCAAACCTGCTCCTTGGTCAGGAACCCATCTGCAATTACCGTCTGGGCCACATTTTTCTTATCCACCACCACCGGCGTTTCTAAAACCGATGGCACTTTGGCCCCACCTTTCACTTCGGTTGCACCATTGACGAGCGTTTGGGGGTCTTCCCCTTTACTCAGAGCCGCAACTAGTCGGGCCGTTGCCTTGGCTTCCTGGGCGATCGGCTTATAGATCGTCATGGCTTGATCACCCGTGAGGATGTTTTGAATGCCCGTCAGCGTAGCATCCTGCCCTGTGACCAACACCTTGCCGTTGAGTTTTTGCGATCGCAATGCTGCCACTACCGTATTGGCCATGCCGTCATTGGCTACATACGCCACCTGCACATCATTGCCCTGCTTCGTCAACACGCCTTCCATTAAAGACTGAGCTTTTGCGTTGTCCCAGTTGGGGGTGTACTGGTCAAAGACGAGTTTCAGATCACCGCTGTCAACGAGGGGTTGCAGGACGCTAAGCGCGCCTTTGCGGAACAGCAGGGCATTGTTATCGGTCTGTGCCCCATTGATCATCGCCAGGTTAGACCCTTTCTTCAGTCCAAAGTTGCCGGCTTTATACTGCTCTGCAATATACTGTCCCTGCAATTCGCCAACGCGCTGGTTATCAAAAGAAACGTAGTAAGCCGTATCTGGATCTTGAATCAAGCGATCGTAGGCAATCACAGGTACGCCGCTGGCTTTCGCCTTCTGGACAATTACGGCAGCCTGGTCGCTGTCATTGGGATCGATCACCAGGATGCAGGCTCCTTTCGTGAGTGCAGCATCTGCCTGATTTTGCTGAGTCGTAGCATTGTTGTTGGCATTGGCGTACTGAATGGTAACCCCCGGCAAAGCGGCTTTAATTTCTTTGTCTAGCAAGGGGCGATCGTAAGCTTCATAGCGGGCTGAAGAGTCTGACTCAGGCAATAAAATACCCACATTCATGCAGCCTTTGGCGGCCGTAAAGGTGGCATTGGACGAAGTTGCTGCCCCTGTTTCTGAGGTGCCTGTGGCTGAAGGATTGCTTGCTGAATTGTTCGTACAGGCAGCTAATACAAGCACCCCAAGAATTGGTAAACAGCGGTGAATGACTTGTTTCAGCTTGTACATATGAGTTAATTCCTTTTGTTCGGGTGGGTTCTAATTAATAATTCAATGAGATTTCAGCTTTTATGAAGCCTGAAATTGAGATCACACGTAGGTTGATGCTGATCAGGATTGAGCTGAGACTAGCTCGCTGAGCCAGTCCTTTCGTTTCAATCATTCAGCAAATGGCGGGTGGGTTTGAGAGGGGCGATCGCGCTACAAAGCAATAGGCAATCCCCAAATTTATAGACAAGACATCCTACTGTTTTGCTCACACTGTTTTGCTCACAGCAATGTCCAGACAAACCTGGCTCAGCGCTATCTGTCCGATAAAGATTTTCCGGCTCATTCTCAGCTGTTTAGGGGCTAAACAACACG
>DATNOY010000899.1:0-9853 GCA_036703495.1 Coleofasciculaceae cyanobacterium | reverse complement strand
CCCCGCCCGGTTGGCGTAGGCAATAAATAGCTGGTTTTCTAAGGCTCGCGCCGGAACGACTACTTTTGAAATGCGGGCATCGCCATTCGCCGTTGGAGCAGCAATTAACTCCGCCCCTTGCAATGCCAAAGCCCGCACCGCTTCCGGAAACTCCACATCAAAGCAGATCAAAATTCCTACCTTAAATCCGGCGATCGTCTGGATAACCCAATGCTTTCCGGGAGTAAAGAGACGACGCTCCTCTGAGCCAAACAGATGGATTTTGCGATAATTTGCAACTCGGTCGCCCTCCGCGTCAATCAAAGCAGCAGAATTGTAAACCGTATTGTCTGCCTGCTCGGCATAGCCTACCAAAAGATGCAGATGATGGTCGCGGGCAATCTGGGCGACGCACTGCAGCGATTTACCCTCAAACGGTTCAGCAACCTGCCACACTGCATCGCCAATGTTGTAGCCCGTTAAAAACAGCTCTGGCAGGATTAAGAAATCACCACCCTGAGCCGCCACCGTTGCCGATAGTTTTGCCAACAGCTCTAAATTGGCAGGAACGTCCACAGCAAATCCTGAACCTTGATAGATCGCAAGTTGCATTCCAAATATCACCCTATTGGCTACTGTGAGCTTATCCTACCAGCGATGGATATTCTCAGTTCGTAGCGTCCCTAACCTGAGTGAGGGCGATTGAGCGGAGCCAAGGTTTGCAGTGATCCAGCTGTGGCTACGGGCTTAAGTTTTAGCTTTAGCGATCGCTATAATCTTCTGCAGATTGGGGATCGAGTTCCCAGCGGCGATCGTCTCGCTCTTCCAACATATTACGGATTCTCAGGTCGGTGCGGTCATCGATCTCTACGCCCGCAGCAGCCGCTAAATCATCAACAATGTCCTGATCCGGAGTAGACACCGTGCCGCCAACTGCCTCTTCCCCAACGGCATCCGTATCATCATAGTTAGATTCTTCATCGCCACCGATCAACGGCGAACTTGGTTCGTCTAACATATGCGTCTGGCTTTGGCTAAAGCCTCTGCCGGTGCGATCGCTAGGTTGTCCTTGCAATCCGGTGCCATAAGATTCAGTAAATTCCTGAGGCAAATCACTGATGATTTCTGGCTCAGCCTCATCCAGATCTACATCCTCAGCGGGAATTGCATCCAGCGCCGCTTCGTCCAGATACACCTCATCCAGACCCACCTCATCCTCCAGGTCTTCCAGATCCTCTAGATCTGGTTCTACAGCCTGATCCGAATTCAGTCCTTTGCTGATTTCTGCCTGGGCATCTCTGCGAATGGCTGCATAATCTGTGCTTCGCTGTAATTTTTTAGGTTTGTCAGCCATCGTCTCTAGCCTCACCCATCTTGAGTTCTTGCATTTACAGAATAGCTAAACCCAGTTCTATGAAACTCTACACAGAGACAGAGGATTGATTACTCCCCTGAAACACCGAGGGCATGAGGGCTGCACCCGGCTGAGCGACGTCCGGTTGAGCTGCAACGTTGGGCTTAGCCGTTGAGCTTAGCCAAAACGAGATCAGGAGTGCCGAGGTTGAGGCGATCGGCCAAACGCTGCCGCCGAAGCCCCCAGCCAAAGGAAATTTTCCAGCCTGGATCGGCATGGAAAAAGGGCTCTTAGGGATCTGCAGGAAAATCGTATACCCCTGTAGGGGCGCAAAGCCTTGCGCCCCTATCGCTAATGTTGTTGCCAGCGGGGATGTGATTAAATTGCAAATCCCTTATCGCAACTGCTCATGGCTCAACTCCAGTTCTGCGGTACATCCTGCAACTTGTAGTTCCTGTGGATCAGGCGCATGCTGTAACTGCCGTTTTATGTGTTTGTGCAGGGTGATGTGATGGAGCGACCAGAGCAGCCGATCGCCTCTGTTCTGAACATCTTTGATCCGGGTAACGGTCATCTCCACAGAAATCAATGCGCCTTTGCAGGGATTGAGCGTCACTTCCCAGGGTTGATCCGGGGTGAGATGAGCCAGCTGCGCTTGGAACAGAGGGCGATCGGGTTCATGGATAAAGACCAGCAACGGTTTGTTGATTAAATAGGCTTGAGGAGCACAAAATAGCCGAGTGGTTGCGTAGCGATTTGCCTGGCAAATTTTGCCTTGCAGATCCGTCACAAGATAGCCATTGGGTGCTAGTTCAAATAGCGCCTGATAACGCTGACGCTCTAAATCAATCGCCTGCTGACTGTCCTTCAGCTCTTGATTTTGCTGGTACAGTTCTTCTTGAGAAGTCTGTAATTCTTCCAGAACCAAGTAAAGCTCTTTCAGGGCTTTTTCCAGTAAGCCTTCCTGAGTCGGTGCATTCAACGTATAGTGCCGCAAAAGCAAGGCGCGTTGGTAAACTGCCTCAATTTGATGAGAGATATCCATAAGGCAACTTTCTGTGGCGACGGCATTGTGACATACCTTAACATGAACATGCCAAACACAACATCAGCTCAAAGAGCTGTAACCTCTACTGATCAAGGTTAGTCACTCTATCCGCTGTGGTTTGATTACGCCAGAATGACCAATCGCATGACACAAAAGGATACACGAACTAGCATCTCGCAATATTTTTTAGGTGCAAGTAAATAGCCTTAATTAAACATAAAGCCTTAAAGCCCTGTGCCGTCCGCTGCGCGGACGGCACAGGGCTTTAGATCTGGTTTTTAATGACGCCGAGGTACTTGAGTCTTTAAGGGTTTGGCCAATCACTCACATCTTCGATCGCCAATAAAATCAGCTGCTCCCCCTGATTGAGAGACATTTTGCGGGCATTCAACCGCATATTTTTTCGGCCGATATGCTCAAACCCATGCTCTACCTGGAAATCGTCAATTTGGATATTGTTGGGCAACAGGTCTTCCAGCAGCGATCGCAACTGGGGAATGTTCCATTGCCCGTTACCCAGATCAAAAATCCGCACGTTTTCGGTTTCACTGGGTGTTACCTGGAAGGTGGCATAAAACCGCTGGTTGGCCGTTACCACTTGCAGGTCGGCATTGAGCACCAGCAGGGAGTCGCGTATTGTTTGAACGATCGCCTCAGCATAGTCCCGGGCATCCCGTAGTTGGTCGGTTGTGCGTTTGAGGGCATCAATTTCCACCAGCACCACCACGGCTCCATCAATCCGGTTGTCGAGGGTGCGATAGGGGCGAATCCGCAGGTCATACCAGTGCCCTGCCTGATCCTGCACTTCTTGAGTTTTGAGCGTCAGGGTATTGATCACCTCTAAGATTTGCGCCTCTAGGTCAGCAATGGTGAGATTGTGTTTGATATCGCTGAGGGGGCGACCGATATCAGCAGGAATTAAGTTAAACAGGGTAGCCGCCGTGGGGGTAAAGCGCCGAATGCGCAGATCGGCTTCTAGCATGATGATCGGAATGTTGATACTGCCCAGCAAATTTTGGAAATCGTTGCTTACCTGCATCGTTTCGGCATTGCGCCGATAGAGTTCATCATTAATGGTGCCTAACTCTTCATTCGTAGCTTGAATTTCTTCCTTGGCAGTTTGCAGTTCTTCGTTGGTGCTTTGCAATTCTTCATTGCTGGATAAAATCTCTTCGTTGGCCGCTCTCAGATCTTGATTGGTAGATTGTTGTTC
The DNA here is from genome assembly GCA_036703495.1 of Coleofasciculaceae cyanobacterium. Classification (GTDB taxonomy): domain Bacteria; phylum Cyanobacteriota; class Cyanobacteriia; order Elainellales; family Elainellaceae; genus Drouetiella. The sequence continues at coordinate 6,259 of DATNOY010000899.1, read as the reverse complement.
CTCAATGATCGATCGCAGATAGGTTTTGGTCGTTTCCAGCTCTTGCTGCAGCCGCAGAATTTCGGCTTGTTCTTGGCTTGGCTTTTTGCGGGCTGCGGACTTGCGATCGGTAGGGCTAGCATCCTGTCGAGGGGTGGGAGGCATAATCATTTCCCCAAACAAGATCAAAAAATGGTCATCATTGGCAGCGCTGGATTTGATCGGCACCACATCTATCCGCACCTGCCAGGTTTGCTCGCCCGTCCTCAGGGGGATGCCCTCTTTGCGCACTGCCTTGCCGTCTTGTTTTGCCTGGTGGATTGCCGTTCGCAAGTCAAGCCTCAGTTCTTCCTTCACCATGTTGAGCACATTCAAACTGGCTTGTCCGGGCGATGGCGCTAGATAGTCTCCTGTTTGCCCCCGAAATTGCACAATGTCGAGCTGGTCAGTCACCACCACCCCAACAGGAGCATACTGGTTTAACACAATCTGATCGACCCGCTCAGACAGACTCGCCTCCCGGGAACGCACCTCGTGGACTGGAGCGGGAGTTACGGTTTCCGGGTAGCTGGCACTGCCCAGATCCAGCGGCGATAGTCGGGATGTAGGCTGTTTGGCATAAATTTTATGTTTGCGATCGACCAGATGAAACAGGTTAGAAAATCCTCCCACGGTTTCGGAGGAGCCTAACATTAAAAATCCGGTTGGCTTCAGCCCGTAATGGAACATGGGCAGCACTTTTTTTTGCAGCGGTGCTCCAAAGTAAATCAAGACATTGCGGCAACTAATCAGATCCATGCGGGAAAACGGCGGATCGCTAATTAGATTCTGGCGAGCAAAGACGCAAAGTTCCCGTACCGTTTTGTTGATCTGGTAGGACCCCTCAAGAGGCACAAAAAACCGCTGGAGCCGATCGGGGGAAACATCCGCCACTTGGCTAGACAAATAAATGCCCAGACGAGCTTTTTCGATCGCCCGTTCACTCACATCCGTCGCAAAGATCTGAATCTGGGGCTGGCGGGGTTGGTGGGCTAAAAATTCCAGTAAACAAATGGCGATCGAGTAGGCTTCTTCTCCTGTGGAGCAACCGGCCACCCAGACGCGAATGGGGGATTCGGCCGGGCGATCGCGCAGGAGTATCGGAAAAACCTCTCGCTTCAGCGTTTCAAAGGCACTTGCATCCCGGAAAAAACTGGTGACATGAATCAGAATCTCTTGATATAACGCCTGTACTTCTGCGGGGGTTTCCTGAAGATAGCGAACGTAATCCGTCAGTTTTTCTAGCCGATAGAGGGCCATGCGCCGGAAAATCCGCCGTTGGATGGTAGTGTGCTTGTATTGGGAAAAATCGACCCCAACGGCCGTTCGGAGCAGACCGAAAATCGTGGAAAGCGCATCTCTGCCCTCAGGAGAGGCTTCGGTGAGAACGGTGAGGGTCGGCGTCGTGACATAAGGATGGCGGCTGATGTTAGCCAGTTCAGTGGCAATTTCTTCTGGGGACAGAATAAAATCGACCTGCCCGGTGGCGATCGCCGTGTTAGGCATACTGGTGACCTGAGCCGATTCTTGGGATTGGGCAAAGGTAATGCCGCCTTCTGCCTTGATGGCTTCTAAGCCTTGGGTGCCGTCGGCATCCCCACCGGATAAGATGACAGCGATCGCCTTTTCACCATATTCTACTGCCAGAGAATTAAAAAACATATCAATGGCTTTGCTAACTTTCTGCGCCCGATCGCGAGGCGTCAGGTGTAAGGCTCCCTGGGCAACCGTCATCAAGGTATTGGGCGGAATCACATAGACATGGTTCGGCTCTACCGCCATGCCCTCCTGCACCTCAGAAACAGGCATCCGCGTCGTTCGAGATAATATCTCACTCAGCAGGCTTTTTTGATTAGGGTCTAAATGCTGCACCAACACAAAAGCCATGCCTGTGTCGATTGGCAAATGGTTGAGCAATTGGGTGAAGGCTTCCAATCCTCCCGCCGATGCGCCAATCCCTACAACTGGAAAGCGATGGTTTAGGTTGGCCTGCGGGGGCTCTGAAAACGACGGAGCGGTGGGGGAATTTGAATCATCTGGCGGATCAGACTGCTGCGAGGTCATAGCGTGTCATCAACAATTAAACTGGCTGGTTAGCTTGAATATTTAACCTTAATATCTAAGTATCTCGTTTCCGGGGCAGGGTTATGGGAATGAGTATGGGGAAGGGATGATTCTAAGCCGGAGGAAATTGATGCTGAAAGACGGCTTACGTGCGTTGGCTGCTATTGTGCTGCCGTTTTGCCTGTGGCTGGGACTGCTGCTGCCGGCTGATGCAGCGGTTCAGCTACCCCCCCCATTGCTGACGCTGACAGATTTACCCGCTGGATTTGCCCCAGCCTCTGCTGAGGAAGCTAGCAGTTGCCAGATGGCAGGGGCGATCGCGGCTTTTGCCTATCGACAAGGGACTCAACTGACTGAGCTGATCTGTGTCTCTAGCTTTTCGTTAGCCCCTGTAGCGGAGCAGCCTGTGCCCCCCGAAACCCTGCAGCAACTGTTTGATAGTATTCTGCAACATCCGGAAGCGCTGATCCAACAGGCAAATGCAGCCGATACCGCCGGGCTGGAGATCCTCAAGACCCTGGAGGGCATTGGGGAGGTGGCGACAGGGTTCAGCAAAACTGAAGCTGGCATTGGACGCACAGAAGTGGCGCTATTTCGCCGAGGCGATTGGATTAACTCGGTGTTGGTCAGAGATGCCGTTGGGCAAGCCCCGATCGCCTCTCTCGCCAGCGTTGCCCGTCAGGTCGATCAGCACGTGGCTCAGCTAGTCCCTCCCAACAGGTAGCGCCACCCAAAAAAATTTCCCTAGCCAAACGCCAGGGAAATCATGGGGGAATGTAGAGGGGTCTAAGCTTGTCAAGCTCTGTCAATCTATCGGCAGCGGCTCCAGCCTTTACGCAACACTTCATAGATCTTTACGTCTTGCTACTGACAGTGTTGAACGAGCAGATTAGTTTGGGAACGACAGGATGCGATCGCCCTGACGCCGCTCCATCCTGTTTTCTTGCAGTTTTCTTGCAGTTTTCTTGAAAGGCAGCCACCTTTCTAACGCCCTATGCCCCTGAAAAAGTCTCGCTACAAAGGCACCAAAAATCGCTACGACGGTCGGCTCGACTATGTGCTGCCTTCCCCCCCCTGGGGCGGAGATACAACTCTTTACAACGGCGATACTTTTATTAGCAACGATACCTTGCTGACGCTGGCGCAGGGCCCTGGTTTACCGATCGGCATTTTGAACTACGGCAGTCCGGGTGAGGGGCGCAATGATGACGATGATGGCTTTGCCTATGACGTCGTGGTTTGGGAACTGGATGACAGCGTGGCGGTAGGCTTTGAAAATCAGGTGTACCTGTTCCAGGAAGCGCCGGTTCAGCCTGGGAATGCCCCATCACGGGTGGATCAAACCCTGAAGCTAGTTGCCAATGGCCTGGTCAAAACCACCACACTGATGATTGCCGATGCCAAATACCCGGCGGTGCGGCAAGGCACCGCGGCAGCCGAGGCGATCGCTGGCAGCGAAGTCTCCGATGGCCTCTATGGCGATGCTGGGGATGACACCCTGGAAGGCTTAGAAGGACAAGATAGTCTGGTGGCAGGCGACGGCAATGATCTAGTCAATGGCGGTTCTGATAGCGATGTGCTGGTGGGCAATGCTGGCAACGATACGCTGTATGGCGAAGCCGGCAACGACAAACTAGACGGATCAGACGGGCAAGACACACTGTATGGCGGCTCCAATGACGACACCTTAATTGGCGGGGCAGGCAATGATGCGCTCTATGGTGGCACCGGCAATGATGCGCTCTATGGCAATGCCGGCGAAGATACGCTGGTGGGTGGCACCGGGGATGATTTCTACTTCATTGAAGATGCAGGGGATGCCACTGATCAGATGGTTGAAGGCGTTAACCAGGGCATTGACCGAGTCGAATCTGGGATTAGCCTGTCGCTGCCTGCCAATGTGGAAGTCCTGACCCTGACGGGGGATGCTGCAATCAACGGCAGCGGCAATGACCTCGACAATACCCTCACCGGCAATACCGGCAGCAACACCCTGACGGGGGGTGACGGCAATGACCTGATCAACGGCGAGGATCGCAACGATTTTGCTGGCAGCAACGATGTGCTGCAAGGGGGCAATGGCAACGATACGCTGATTGGCTGGTATGGCTCAGATAGCCTGACCGGCGGTGCGGGCAGCGATCGCTTTGTTTTGGGCACCACAGCCAGCGATACCTTTACTCTTCAGGGAGCCGGGATTGATGTGATTACCGACTTCAATCGATCGCAGGCAGACAAAATTAGCCTGTCGCTAGAGGCTTTCTTCTTCGGAGGCACAGCAGGCGCATTACCCGCCGAACAGTTTAGAAGCGGCACAACCGCCCTGACCGCAACGCAGCGGTTTCTCTACGAGGCCTCAACCGGGCAGCTATTCTTTGATGCCGATGGTTCAGGGGCGGCTGCCAAGACCCAAATTGCCACCCTTCTGGGTGCGCCCAGCCTGAATAGCAGTGATTTTGAAATCATTGCAGTGCCAACAGCCTTTATCGATCCGAACCCAGACAGTTCGACCGTGGCCGGGCGATCGCTCACCGGGACAGACGGCACCGATCGGCTGGCGGGCGATGAAGCAGCCGATCAGATTAACGCCAAGGCGGGCAATGACATAGTGGAAGGCTTGGAGGGCAACGACACCCTCTGGGGCGGCGACGGCAGCGATCGCCTGAATGGCGGAGGGGGCAATGATCAGATCAGCGGTGAAGCCGGCAGCGACCAGCTTTACGGCGAAGCCGGTAGCGACACCCTCAGTGGCGGTAGTGGCAACGATACCTGCCGAGGCGGTACAGGCAATGACGTCCTGACGGGTGGCGATGGCAGCGATCGCTTCAATTTCTTTAACCCTGCCCTAGACGGCATTGATACGATTAGCGATTTCAACGTCAGCCAGGACAAAATTGGCATTTATGTTGGGCTTTACAGCGTTGGGTCTGCCTACAAAAATGCCGGACTGACGGCGAATGCAGCCATCACCGCCGATCAGTTTCAGCTGGGATCTCAGGCCGCCGATGCCAGCGATCGCTTCATCTATGACAGCAGCACTGGCTCCCTATTTTTTGATGCAGACGGCACTGGCGCAACGGCGCAAATCCAATTTGCCAAGCTGTCGCCAGGGCTGGCGTTAACGGCTGCTCATCTAATCGCCTTTGATGACTCCAACCTCACAGCTCCACCTGAACCCCTCAACCAAACGGGCACGCCCAGCAAGGATGTTCTGATTGGGGACGATCGCCATAACAAGCTGGTGGGGCTGGCGGGCAACGATACGCTGGTGGGGGGGAAGGGCAATGATACGCTAGACGGAGGGAAGGGTAACGATCGCCTGCGCGGCGGATTAGGCAACGACAAACTCAAGGGGGGACAAGGGCGGGATATTTTTGTGCTGGAAAAGGGGATAGGGCGGGATACGATTCAAGATTTTCGCGATCGCCAGGATCGGTTAGGCTTAGCCGATGGATTAAAATTCAGGCGGCTGACGCTATCGCAGCGAGGGCGGAATACGCTGATTAGCTTTGGGCATGATCAGCTGGCGCTTTTGGTCAATGTCCGGCCCAACCAGATTACCGCTGCAGATTGTACCACCGTCTGATGGGTTCATCTGATGAACAAGTCTAAGCTGATGAAGCGGGGAATACGACGCCAATTTGGGTGGATAGGCAGGGTGTCCAGTCCGGGTTGGCTATGGCTGGCGCTGGCGCTGCCTAGTTTCGCCCAAATTGTTCAAGATGGAACTTTATCGAGTCCTTCAAGCGTCACCGTGAACGGGACACAATTTGTGATCACCGGCGGTACCCAAGCTGGAGGAAATTTATTCCACAGTTTTCGAGATTTTTCTGTACCTGCCGGTCAAACTGCTTCTTTTCAAAATATTGATCCCGGTATCCGCCACATTATCAGCCGCATCACCGGCTCATCCATCTCGCGGATCAATGGCGCGATCGAGGCGCTGCAAACCGGCGGAGCCGTCAGCCCGGCCGACTTTTTTTTGATCAATCCTAACGGCGTTATTTTTGGGCGCAATGCCTCCCTCCGTCTGGGTGGATCGTTTCTGGCCACCACGGGCGATCGCCTCACCTTTGCCGACGGCTTCCAGTTCCGAGCTGATGGCAGGCAAACGGCTCCCTTGCTCAGCGTCAGCGTCCCCACTGGCATTCAGTTGAGTCCAGCGGCGGGGCCCATT
>DATNOY010000898.1:0-2289 GCA_036703495.1 Coleofasciculaceae cyanobacterium | reverse complement strand
GAAAATCATCGGCTTGAGTGGAATGCATTCAACTCTGTTATTTCAGTTATAGCGTTGGCAAAAAGGGGCTGCTTTAAGGAGGGTCGCTTCCTGAACTGTCACAAATTCGGGAACTTATTTAAGTAACTTTCGTGAAAGACTATAAGTACAGGATTGTCGTCGCGGCAGTTCAGCTGCCAACCCCTAACTTCATAAGAACTACAGCTGACAAAAGCTTTCGAAAGCTTATCCCATACTCTAACTTTTGCAATTTTTTTAACCTAAGTTAAAGCTGTTATAATTAACAGCATCGCGTAGTAATATTCGAGGGCGATATTCAAGGGTTAAGCCAAGATTTTATCCCTAGATTGGCAGATTTAAGATAATAGATAAACGGCGATCGCTAGGGATTATTATTAGATTTTGCATTTACTTCTAAACGGTTCTCACAATCCGAAAAATATCTCTTTCGAGAGACTTCAACTCTGCTAATTTCTCGGCAGATCGTAAAATCGAGAACTTGCTTTTCAGCAGTTCAAGGGTAAGATCTTTTGCGTAACCTTGAACAGAATCCATGCCGACTCATACGCCAGACTGGGTTAAACACGCTGTTTTCTACCAAATTTTCCCCGATCGCTTTGCCAAAGGGGGACAGCCATCACCGCTCCTCAAGGCTTTGCCTTTGGAAGATTGGGAAGCCGCGCCGACGCTGCAAGGCTACAAAGGGGGCAATCTCTGGGGCGTGATTGAACAGCTCGATTACATTCAAGATTTAGGATTTAACGCCATTTACTTTACGCCCATTTTTCAGGCAACCTGCAATCATCGCTATCACACGCATGACTACTACCAGGTTGATCCCCTACTGGGGGGCAACGAAGCGCTGTATCGGCTGCTAGAAGCTGCCCATTGGCGCGGCATGAAGGTGGTTTTAGATGGCGTTTTTAACCATGTGGGCAGAGGGTTTTTCTTTTTTAATGACATTTTAGAGAATGGACCGCACTCACCTTGGCTGGATTGGTTCAAGGTGGATGGCTGGCCGCTATCGGCTTATGATGGCGATCGCGTTGCCAACTACCAAAGCTGGATTGAAAACCGGGCCTTGCCCGAATTCAACCACGCGAATCCAGCCGTGCGGGAATACATCATGCAGATCGCTGAACACTGGATTCGCGTGGGCATTGACGGCTGGCGCTTAGATGTCCCTTTTTGTATTGATCAACCTGGCTTTTGGCAAGAGTTTCGTAACCGTGTCAAAGCGCTTAACCCTAACGCCTACATTGTGGGAGAAGTTTGGCGAGACGGGCGCAAGTGGCTAGATGGCACTCAGTTTGATGGGGTGCTGAATTACCTGTTTGCAGGAGCGACGATCGCCTTTACAGGAGGGGAGCATCTTTTGCCAGAGCATGTCAAAGATCGGGATTATGACGCATATCCGGCGATCGATGCAGCCGAATATGCTGATAAAATCCAGCTTTTGCTGCATGCTTATCCCTGGGAGATTCAGCTAACCCAACTGAATCTGCTGTCCAGCCATGATACGGCCAGGCTGCTGACTATCGCAGGCGGAGATGTGGAAGCAGTGAAGCTCGCCAATCTGCTGATGTTCACTTTTCCGGGTGCGCCCAGCGTTTACTATGGCGATGAAGTGGGTCTGGAGGGGGCACTTGATCCGGACTCGCGGCGCAGTTTTCCAGACAGAGCACAGTGGAATTTAGAGCTAGTCGCCTGCCATCGGCGGCTGATTGCCTTAAGACACAGCCGGTTATCGCTGCGGATCGGCGAGTATCGGCTGCTGGGAGCAGAGGAGAAAATTTATGTGTTCGCCCGCATCTGGGAAGGGGATGTGCTGATTATTGCCATTAATGTTGGAGAAACGCTTGGCAAGATCTATCTGGATGCGGTGGGCACTCGTCTGCATGCTCAGCCCGATCGGATTGTCTACAGTACAGGCGACTATGATACGAGCGAGGTGTCTTGGACAGCAGATAACCTGTTTCTGGAGATCCCAGCTCGTACTGGGATTGTGTTGAGTTAATTACGGCTAAGCTGAGGGCGCGGCATACGGGCTATTGCGCTGAGGGTAGCTGGCCACATGCCGCGCCCCGAAGGGCTAGGCTGCTGTGGGGCGATCGCGGTTTGATCGCCCCACAGCAGCCCAGAGCGGGTCTATTCCACACGCCGCATTCTTACAATCCTCCAGAGTTGGAAGACTTGGGAGGTTTAGGGAATTTTCGGTAATTGAGGTTCCATAAGTGTTCCAACATTGCCACCCGCTGACGTAACACGCTGGCACGATGCCGTTTATGA